>DUNB01000082.1 GCA_012839585.1 Alcaligenaceae bacterium
CCCATCTGAGGGATTTGCTCTAACACCCAATCCACAATGGATTCGCTGGGGTTCAACATAGCAAAACGGCTTTTGTTTTCTGATCCGCCGCCCTTGGCTGCTACACCCACCTCGACCTTATCACCCGGTACGAGCTCTACATTCACAATACAGGGCGTGTTATCACGGGTATTTTTGCGCTCAAAAATGGGGTCGCTAAGAACCGAGGCACGTAACGGGTTTTCTGCGTTGGTATAGCCTTGTCGTACCCCTTCGTCACAGATTTCCTGCAAAGAACGGGAGCTATCAAAGCGCACATTCATACCCACTTTTAAAAATACGTTCACCACACCGGTATCCTGACAAATCGGTCGGTGGCCCTCGGCGGACATTTTGGAGTTCGTCAAAATCTGCGCAATGGCATCTTTGGCCGCTGGGCTTTGCTCACGCTCGTAAGCGCGTGCTAAGTGCTCAATGTAGTCTGCCGGATGGTAATAGCTAATAAACTGCACCGCATCGGCGATGGACTGAATCAGGTCGTCTTCTTTAATTATCGTGCTCATGATGATGTTGTAAAAAATAAACAAAAGGCATTGTGGGATACACAATGCCAACTAGGGGAGAAATGAGTTATTTACCTTGCCAAACGGGTTTACGTTTTTCTGCAAAAGCGGTGGCGCCTTCTTTGGCATCAGCCGAGACAAAAACGTGCGCAATGCGGGGACGCTGCAGATCAAACATATGTTGTTGCGGCCAATCGCGAGACTCAGCAATCACCTGTTTTGCCGTCTGCACTGCCAGAGGACCGTTCTCTTTAATGCGGGCAGCCAGTTCCAGCGCACCCTGTAGGGCTTGGCCTTCGGGCACGACGCGGTTAATCAATCCCCAATTGGCGGCCTGTTCAGCGCTGAACATATCACCGGTTAAGACTAGCTCCATGGCGACCACATAAGGAACGCGATCTGGCAAACGCAACAGACCACCAGAGCCCGGCACAATGCCACGCTTGGTTTCAGGCACGCCAAATTTAGCGGTTTCTGCGGCAATTATCATGTCGCAGGACATGGCAATTTCTAAACCGCCGGCTAAGGCATAGCCTTCGATAGCAGCAATCAACGGTTTACGCGGTGGACGTTCACAAATACCGGCAAAACCTCGATCCCCCACATAGGGCCGTCGACCATCTTTGGCAAACGATTTTAAGTCCATTCCAGAGCAAAAGGTGTTATTTGCCCCCGTTAAAATACCCACTACCACATCAGGGTTGTTATCCAATTCATCAAGGGCGGCGGCCAGTTGTACCGCGGCGTCATGGTTAATGGCGTTACGCGCCTCTGGACGATTGAGCGTGATAATAAGCACTTGGTCTTGGATCTCTACCTTTACCAACTCTGTCATGCTGACTCCTTTGAAGGGGTTATTTTCTGAACTTCAGAACTAGCTTCTATACAATAGGGCTATTCTTGATGTAGTAATCATACGATCTTTTTGCTATTTAATCGGCTTTTGTGGCGGGCTTTGTCCGCCATCTTAACGCCCCTTTAGAGGAAAATAGCGCAAAGCCGTCTCTAAGCCCTCACAACAAGGTAAAATAACCTATTTTGCGGCATAACGTTTATTTGGCCTAATTGCACATGCTCACCTTTCAACAATTAATTCTTCAGCTCTCGCACTACTGGGATCAACAGGGATGCACCCTTTTACAACCATTCGATATGGAAGTCGGTGCAGGGACCTCTCATACGGCAACTTTTTTACGCGCCATCGGCCCTGAGCCATGGAGCGCTGCCTATGTGCAACCCTCGCGTCGCCCTACCGATGGTCGTTATGGGGACAACCCAAACCGCTTACAGCATTACTATCAATACCAGGTCGTCCTCAAACCGGCTCCTGAAAACATCGTTGATTTGTATATAGGCTCGCTAAAAGCCATTGGGATTGATCCTAAAATCCACGACATCCGCTTTGTAGAGGATGACTGGGAAAATCCCACGCTAGGCGCTTGGGGCTTAGGCTGGGAAGTTTGGCTCAATGGCATGGAAGTCACCCAATTTACGTATTTCCAGCAGGTGGGTGGTTTGGATTGTGTGCCCGCAACCGGTGAAATCACTTACGGCTTAGAGCGTCTTGCCATGTATTTGCAAGGTGTGGAAAGCGTGTACGATTTGGTTTGGACCAAAACGGCCAGCGGTAAAACCATTTACTACCGCGACGTGTTCCATCAAAACGAGGTAGAGCAATCTACCTACAACTTTGAGCACGCCAACACCGATATGCTTTTTGCCCATTTTAACAACCACGAGGCAGAAGCCAAAAAACTCATCGATATTCCCTTGGCGTTGCCCGCTTACGAACAAACACTGAAAGCCGCGCACACCTTTAATATGTTAGATGCCCGCGGTGCTATCAGTGTGACTGAACGCGCTGCCTACATTGGCCGCATTCGACAACTGGCTCGTGGCGTGGCCCAAGCCTACTATACCTCTCGCGAAGAACTCGGTTTCCCGATGCTAGATAAATCTGCTCAGGAGACCAACTAATGTCTGATCAAACCATGTCCACTCGTCCTTTATTAGTTGAATTACAAACCGAAGAACTGCCTCCTAAAGCCCTAGAAAAAATGGGTGTGGCCTTTGCCGAAGGCATCGCGAAAGTCTTACGTGATCGTCACTTAATTGCCGACGATGTGGTCATCACCGAATACGCCACACCACGTCGTTTGGCTGTACACCTGAATGCCGTTGTAGAACAGGCCGCCGATCAGCCTTTTAGCGAAAAACTCATGCCCGCCAAAGTGGGGATTGATGCCGAGGGCAACATGGCAGCCCCGCTTAAAAAACGCTTAGACAGTAAAGGTTTGGGTCACCTAACGCTGGCGGACCTGGAAACCCAGTCCGATGGCAAACAAGACTATTTGTACGCTAACGGCATGGCCACAGGCGCTAAATTAGTCGACGTGATTAACGAGGCCATCGAATACGCCGTCACCCATTTGCCTATTCCTAAGGTCATGCGCTATCAGCTCAATGATGGCGTGACCAGCGTACGCTTTGTGCGTCCTGCTCATGGGTTAGTTGTACTTTGGGGTACAGAGGTCCTCCCCGCCCAGACTTTAGGTCTGGAATCGGGTCGTACCACGTTAGGCCATCGCTTCATGTGTGATGCGCCTATCAGCCTGCAGTCTGCCGATAGCTACGTAGAACAACTCGAACAATCCGGCTGGGTCGTGCCGTCTTATGACAAACGTCGTGAGACCATTCGTCAACAGCTCAATGCGGCTTGCGAACAACTCAATGCCAGCTTAGGTTCTGACCCAGAGGTGCCCGCCTTATTGGACGAGGTCACCGCCTTGGTCGAGCACCCCACCGTTTATGTTGGTGAGTTCGACCCGGTATTTCTAGAGGTGCCTAGTGAATGTTTGATTTTGACCATGCGTCTAAACCAGCGCTACTTCCCTCTGTTTGATCCTAAAACCCAAGCGCTTACTCATCAGTTTTTGATTGTGAGCAACATGCACGTCAGCGATCCCTCTCATATTATCGAAGGGAACCAACGTGTGATTCTGCCTCGCTTAGCCGACGCGCGCTTCTTCTTTGATACAGACCGCAAACAGCCTTTAGCCGATCGCGTAGATAGCCTAGAAAACAGCGTCTATCACAACAAACTAGGCTCCCAGCGTGTGCGTGTAGAGCGCTTACGTCGTTTAGCCGTGTACTTGGCCCAACAACTGGGGGCTGATGCCGTCTTGGCGGATCGCGCTGCGCTCTTGGCCAAAGCCGATCTAAACACCTTAATGGTTGGCGAGTTCCCTGAACTACAGGGCGTTATGGGGGCATATTATGCTCAAGCCGATGGCGAAGCCCCTCAAGTCGTTAACGCACTACGTCACCAGTACGAACACCGCATCAGTGCACCGGTTAATGCAGAAAGCCTAATCGCCACCCTGTTGTTCTTAGCTGAGCGCGCAGAGACCTTAGTGGGTATCTGGGGCATTGGCTTGGCTCCCACAGGCGAACGTGACCCCTATGCACTACGTCGCGCGGCGCTTGGTCTGATTAGTGCTTTCGAACAGCTCAAAAAAGGCGGTTACTTTGCTCAGTCCGACTTGGATTTACGTGCGCTACTTGAGTTCTCGGCTGCAGGTTTTGAATCCGGCGTTCTGGCGGATGGCGTAATCGATGAGGTGATGAGCTTTATCTACGAACGCTATCGTAACCAGCTCGCCCAGTCCTATGATCGCAAAGTTGTAGAGGCGGTTTTATCCTTACAACCTCCGCTACAACAGGTCAATGCACGCATTGCAGCCTGTGTGGATTTTGCCCAGCGCCCCGAGGCAGAAAGTCTAGCTGCCGCCAACAAACGCATCAGCAACTTATTGCAGCGTAATAGCGATGCCATCACAGCTTTGAATCCGGCTCTATTTGTAGAGCAGGCCGAAAAAGACTTGGCCGCTACTATTGATAAACTCGCCCCCGTTGCACAACAGCAATTTGATGCGGGTGATTTCAGTGCCTCTTTGGCCACGCTCGCTGCAGCCAAAGATCCGGTGGACAGCTTCTTTAATGATGTGATGGTGATGGCAGAGGACCCCGCGGTACGTAATAACCGCTTGGCCTTATTGCAACAACTGCATCAGTCCATGAACCAAGTGGCTGATTTATCCTTGCTTGCCTAGTGAAAACTGCTATTTTAGATCGCGATGGGGTCATTAATTATGACTCCAACGCCTTTGTTAAAAGCCCCGATGAATGGATTGCCCTACCCGGCAGTCTAGAAGCCATTGCACGCCTGAACCAAGCCGGTTGGCGTGTGGTGGTGGCGACCAACCAATCTGGCTTGGCCCGTGGTTATTTTGACATGGACACACTAAACGCCATGCATGCCAAAATGCGGCAGCAGTTGGCCGCCGTTGGCGGCCATATTGATGCCATTTTTATTTGTCCACATGGTCCAGATGACAACTGCGCCTGTAGAAAACCTCTTTCGGGATTGTTTATCGACATCGCTCGACGCTTTGACTTGAATCTCAGTCACTGTGTTTCCGTAGGCGACTCGCTGCGTGATCTACAAGCCGCACAGCAAGTCGGTTGCCATACCGCCTTGGTACTGACCGGCAATGGCAGCAAAACCCAACATCAACCCTTGCCTCAGGGCACTACCATTCATGCTGATTTGGCTGCGGTAGTCGACTATTGGTTAACTCATCACTAATGCTGTACCTACGCGCGGTTATTTACCAAATTTTTCTGCTCATCACTGTCATTCCTTATGCCTTTGCTTGCATGCTCTGGTCTCCTTTACCCATTAAGTGGCGCTATAAGCTCACCTCGGGCTGGCCCCGTCTTGCTGTGTGGGGAGCCAAAGTCATTTTGGGGATCCGCTGGCAGGTGATTGGCGAAGAAAATTTACCGGATACACCGGCGGTGGTGCTTTCCAAGCACCAATCCGCTTGGGAAACCTTGTTTTTTAATTTCTATTTGCCACGTGATGTCTGCTTTGTTTACAAGCGTGAACTCAACCGCATTCCCTTTTTTGGTTGGGGTTTGGCCTTGCTGAACATGATCCCCATCGATAGGGCCAAACGCAGAGATGCCTTTGAGCAAGTGGTGCAGATTGGACAAAAGCGCCTGGATGAAGGGCGTTGGCCTTTGCTGTTTCCCGAGGGCACGCGTGTGGCGCCCGGCAGCAGTGTCCGCTATAAACAAGGGGGAGCCGTCTTAGCCACTCGATGCCAAGTGCCTGTGATCCCTATTGCCCATAATGCGGGCGAATGCTGGCCCCGCAATGCGTTTATTAAAACACCCGGTTTAATCACAGTTTCCATCGGCCCCGTTATCCAAACAGACGGACGCACTCCGGCTGAGGTGACACGCGAGGTAGAAAACTGGATTGAAACTGAGGTACGTCGTTTGAATCCTGAGCGTTATGACCAGTCTACAAGCGCTTAAACCCGCCAAGCTGCCACCCAACACCCTGTGGCAGCACTGCACCATTAAAAACCAAACCATTGGTTATCAACTAAGACGCTCTACGCGTAAAAGCATTGGTTTGCGTATTACAGACGAGGGCTTGGTTTTAACCACACCGCGCTGGGTCAGCGCCGAACAAATCCAACAGGCTTTAGATAAAAAAGCCGACTGGATCTTAAGCAAACTGCACGAACGCGTTCAGCGCCTAGAGCAGCAGGCCATGAGTCATACGGTCTGGCAAGATGGTGGCAAACTTCCCTATCTGGGCGTACCCATTGAGCTGCAGCTTAACCCGTTGCTCAGCCACCTCGTTTTTAGTGGTGAACTACACGCCCCCAAGCCTAAGGACAGACTGTGTTTGCCGCTGAACCCACAGGCCGATAGTCAGCGTGTTCAAGACCTCTGTCATAGTTGGCTGCAAAAACAAGCCAAAAGCTATCTGTACGAACGTTTGCAACACTTTCTACAGCACTGTGATTATGCCTCGCGTTTTACGCGCTTAAGGCTGGCTAGCCCTGCTAAACGCTGGGGCTCCTGCTCAAGTAACGGTAGCATTATGCTCAACTGGCGCTTGGTCCATTTCACACCTGCTATTATTGATTATGTGGTGGCGCACGAAGTAGCTCATCTAAAAGAGATGAACCACAGTCCCGCTTTTTGGCAAGAGGTCGAACGACTTTTGCCCGATTTTTACACGGCCAGACAGCAACTCAGACCTTTTGATCCTGCTAGTCTGCCGTTATTTTGATTGTCTAGGAGTTTTTTACTTATGCGTATTCTTCATACCATGCTTCGCGTTGGCAACTTGCAGCGCTCATTGGATTTTTACACAGACGTGTTAGGCATGAAGCTTCTACGTCAAAAAGATTACCCTGATGGTAAATTTACTCTCGCTTTTGTGGGCTATGGCGAGGAAAGCGAAACAGCTGTACTAGAACTCACCCATAACTGGGATACCGACAGCTACGACTTGGGCAATGGCTACGGTCATATCGCCCTAGAGGTCGAAGACGCCTACAAGGCCTGTGAGCAAATCAAAGCCAAAGGTGGTAAAGTCACCCGTGAGGCCGGCCCCATGATGCACGGCAGCACCGTGATTGCTTTTGTCGAAGACCCCGATGGTTATAAAATTGAATTGATTCAAGCCAAAGGTCGCGAAGACTAAATCGTCTTAGACCTCTCTACAGCGGGCATGAAGCCCGCTTTTTTGTGCCTTTACCTCTACGGATAGCGTCTGCTTTATGTTAAATACGTTGTGGTTACTCTTTTTTGTATTGGCCGCAGGCAGTGGTCTTTACCAATGGCTGGTCGTAGGCAACGCACAAATATTTGCGCAAATGGTGCAATCCTTATTTGAAATGGCCGAGCTGTCGGTGCAAATCATGATTGTGCTGTTTGGCACGCTCAGCCTCTGGCTGGGTTTTTTACGTATTGCGGAACAGGCCGGCCTCATCGAAAAACTCGCCCGTTGGCTCAGTCCTCTCTTTAGCCGCTTGATGCCCGAAGTACCAGCGGGACACCCGGCCTTAGGCTTAATCACCCTGAACTTTGCGGCTAACGGATTGGGCTTAGATAATGCAGCCACCCCGATTGGTTTGCGCGCCATGCGCTCCCTACAAGAGCTCAACCCCGACCCTAAAACGGCCACCAATGCCCAAATTCTCTTTTTGGTGTTGAATACCTCTTCGTTGACCTTATTGCCCATCAGTATTTTCATGTACCGTTTGCAACAAGGCGCGCCAGACCCCACTTTGGTGTTCCTGCCTATTTTACTTGCGACCACCGCCTCATCCATCGCGGGGTTACTGGCGGTGGCCTTGGTGCAACGCATTCGGCTTTGGGATCCAGTGCTACTGCTTTGGTTCGGTTCAACGATTGCCTTATTGGGCTTATTCATGGCGACCTTAGCCACCTTGACCGCCACCGCGCTCAATCACTTTTCGTCTTTGCTAGGTAATCTCAGCCTCTTGAGCATTATTTTTCTCTTTCTGTTTATGGGCTGGCGCAAACAGGTTGCTTTGTATGATTGTTTTATCGAAGGGGCCAAGAACGGTTTTGAGGTAGCCAAGGACCTCTTACCTTATCTATTGGCTATGTTGTGTGCCATAGGCTTGTTACGCGCGTCTGGCGCTCTGGAAATCGCTCTGGGCGGCATTCGATGGTTGGTAGATAGTCTGGGATGGGATAATCGATTTGTAGAGGCCTTGCCTACTGCCTTGATGAAACCTTTTTCAGGCGGTGCAGCGCGTGCCCTATTAATTGAAACCATGCAGCATCATGGTGTGGATAGTTTTGCAGCACTATTAGCCGCCACCTTTCAAGGCAGCACTGAAACCACGTTTTATGTATTAGCCGTGTACTTTGGTGCGGTAGGCATTCAGCGCGCCAGACATGCGATTGGCTGCGCTCTTATTGCAGACGCTGCAGGCATTACGGCGGCCATTGCGGTGAGCTACTGGTTTTACGGTTAACCCCCCGGCCTAAACGTCGGGGTTTTACGCGCTGATTACCCTCTTTTACCAACAAAAAAAGCCCTAATGCAGAAGTGTCTACTCGTATAGACACGACGCCTTAGGGCTTTTAATTGCAACGAGGCTTCTGATTAGGATGGGTCTTTGGCCAAAAGCGGGGTCAACATATCGCTCAGGGCGATAAATTGTTGTAGCCCCACCGCATCGGCGCGATCCGTCGGTGCAATCCCGACAGCATCCCAATCAATATGATCCATCCACTCGGATAATACCCCGCGTAGCATCTTACGACGTTGGCTAAAGGCTTGGGCCACTACCCTTTCAAAAACCACCGGATCTTTGGCTTGCGGTCGATCCGCTTTTAAGGGGCGCATCCGCACCACGGCAGACATCACCTTGGGCGCCGGGGTGAACGATTCGGGTGCCACATCAAAGAGCTTCATGATGCGGTAACGAGACTGCAACATCACCGATAAGCGACCGTATAAGGGATCACCGGGTTTAGCCGCCATGCGATCAATCACCTCTTTTTGCAGCATAAAGTGCTGATCCACCACTTGGTCGGCGTATTGCATCAAGTGAAACAATAGCGGGCTGGAAATGTTGTAGGGTAAGTTCCCCACAATGCGCAAACCCGGACCGAACTGGGAAAAATCCACCGTGAGTACGTCAGCAGAAATAATAGTCAGTTTGTCTGCTGCGTATTTTCTTTGCAAAAACTGCACTAAATCACGGTCAATTTCCACGACGGTTAACTGATCTACCGCCTTAAAAAGGGGATCGGTTAGGGCAGACATGCCCGGGCCAATTTCAATCAATTTATCGGCGGGTTGAGGGTCAATGGCCCGCACGATTTGGTGGATAACCCCCTCATCGTGCAAAAAGTTTTGGCCAAAACGCTTACGCGCTTGATGTTGTCGCATGAATTTCCTACTTACGGCGTCTGGAGCTAGACTCTGGGTCTAAACGATTATCAATAAAAGCCTGGCTACGAATTTGACTAAACCAATCGTCAAAAGCCGGCTCTACGCGCTGTGCGTGCAATGCCTGACGGGCTTCTAGACGACGGTATTCATTACCTACGTTGCGATCGCGACGTTCCTCGACGCGAATTAAATGCCAACCAAACTGTGAGCGCACCGGCGCACTGACCTGCCCTATGGCTAAGGCATCCATCGCATTTTCAAAAGCGGGGACGGTTTCACCAGGATGCAACCAACCTAAATCCCCCCCTTGGGGTGCGCTGGCATCATCCGAGTAAGCACGGGCTAAGGATTCGAAGTCTTCGCCATTTTTAAGACGTAGAGCGAGTTGCTCAATACGCTGCTTGGCTTGCTCATCGGAGGTAATTTGATTGAATTTAATCAAAATATGACGCGCATGTGTCTGGGTCACAATCATGTCTGTGCCTGCGGCTTGGGTTGCTTGGCTTTGACCACGATTTACAACTTTTAGAATGTGATAGCCAGCACCACTGCGTACTAAATCTGCAACCTTACCCTGACCAACATTCTGAATAGCTTGAGCAAAGACATCAGGCCATCCGCCAAGCGGTCGTGTTCCCATCACACCACCCTGCAGAGCCTCTGGCCCATCTGAAGATGACGCCGCCAACCCCGCAAAATCCGCGCCTTGGCGAGCCTGTTGTAGCAATGATTCCGCCTTTTTTTTGAGCTCTGCCAACCTAGCGGCACTCGCGCCTTCAGGCACGCGCACTAAAATCTGCGCCAACTCTATCATCTCGTTAGGCTGCACCGCCATTTTGGTGCTTTCCGGATCAAAGCCTTGGCTTTTTAGGTAGGCATCAATTTCGGACTCGGAAATACGAATACGGGGATCAATCACGCGTTGGCGGATTTGATCCATTACCACCTCTTGGCGTAGCCCGTCCAGGTAGGTATCCCAAGCCAAGCCGCTCTTTTCTACCTCTTTGCGCAACTGAGGCACGGAGAGATTATTACGAGCGGCAATCATTGTGGCGGCCTCGTCAACGTTCACATTATCCGCTGTGATATTGAGTTGAGCCGCTTCTTGTTTTAGCAATCGCTCATCGATCAGGCGCTGTAAGACTTGTTTTTGCAACACGCTTTGTTCTGGAATAGGAATCTTTTGTGCTTTTAGGTTTTTGGTAACCACCTCGATTTCATTTTGCACCATTCGGAGGGTAATGACGTCTTGGTTTACGACAGCTGCAATTCCATCCACATAACTCGGTGTTAAATCAGCATTTTGAGCTCGCGCTACGCCTAAATAGGCCGCACTCGCTGCTGCCAGCGCCAAAATCAAATGACGCGTTAACTTCTGTACTTGCATTTACTCGTACCTCTCGAAAGTGGTTTTTTCTGGTATAGATGGACTCACGGACTCATATCCCACAATACGCTCACGCAATAAGCTCATCGGATCTGTCCCCAGCGAACCCAAGCCGGATAGCTCTAGCTGTAAGAAAACAGCACTGTTACTTTTTTGTGCAGAAACGGCGTAACGTTGTACCACAAAACGCCCAGTCCAACAGCAATCCCCTTTGTACTCAAAACCCAATATGGTTTGAGTGCTGCGTTTTTCTTGTAAAGAATAATCAACACGTCCTAAAGCATAAACGCGATTCGTTAACGGCCATTGTGTGGTTAACGACAATTGCTCTTTGGTTCTCTCGCCGTCCTCTGTGCTGAATCGATAACGAGGATTATCAAAGGCGCGTGGGTCTCTTTCGTAACGGTAAGAAGCGGCGATAGTTGCTAAACGTTTGGGGCTCCAGCGAACTCGAGCACTCATCCGATTGCGATCCGTGGTTTCAGGATTAAGCTGTGCATCCAAGCGTACCGTAAAATTATCCGTTAAGGCGGCTTGTGCGCCAAATAAATAGTCAGAACGCGTACGTCCCGGAGGATGCTCGTGCGGAGCATAGGTACGTAAAAAGACCTGCTGATCCTCAAAATGCAAACGCTGAGCGGCTTGCAGGCTAACACGCTCAAAACCGGTATCCGCATCCAACCAGCGAGTGGTCAAACCAATTGTTAACTGATTCGCATTGGCAATACGATCCCAGCCACCACTATAAATGTTTTCACTAAAGGCCTGAGCAAAGTTAAACGAGGCCACACTGGTGTCTAAGTTAGGGATATCATTTTGATCCCGATAAGGCACGTAGAGGTAATAGATACGGGGCTCTAAGGTTTGAATAGAGTCAATGCCAAACAACGAGGTGTCACGCTCAAAGGTCATGCCCGCATCTAAGGAGTAAAAAGGCACAGCGCGGCTGACGTTACTTTTTAGATTACGTAAGGCTACCTGGCTAACCGATTTCCAGTCTGTATCGTAGTGACTTAGGTGCAAGCCAAATTTAGGGGTGACATACCAAGCAGGACGGATAATAGGATACGCCACGGTAGTATATGAAGAGACTCGTGTGCTGTTAGGTGCCAACCGCGTATTACGATATTGGTCAAAAGCATGCAGGTTGCCGCTATAGTACGGCATCACAAAACGGGTGGCGTAATTATGGCTGGCCACATCAAAGCCATTCCAGTTATGACGTACCCCGTGTAATTCAAACTGTGGCAAACGGTCGTATTCAGGACGTCGGTAATAGCTCTCGCCGTCTTGTAAGGTCTGATATTTGGTAACCGACAGGGCTGCGTTAAAGTATTTAGCCCCTGACCAGGCGAATCGGGCATCACTGGCTAATTCAGTCACCGAGGCTTGGTTCACCCCAAAGGTGGACAGATCGCGGAAAAAGTTATCATCGGACACGCGGCGATAGTTATACGCAAATCCAACCCCACCCCCTATGTAATGTTGGTGCTCAGCCCCAAAAGACCAACGGTCTGTCTTTGTCTTTTTATCTTTGTTTAGATAAGTTCCCTGTAACTGTCCTTGGTAATTTTGGTTTAGATAACGGAACTCGCCCTGCATTTGTAGCCCACGCTTGCTCAGGTAGCGCGGTGTTAAGGTCGCATCGTAGTTGGGAGCCAAATTAAAGTAATAGGGGACGGAAAACTCTAGGCCTGAATTAGACGAATAACCATAGGCGGGCACTAATAGACCGCTTTTACGTTCCTCTCGTAGTGGAAACGTCAAATAAGGCGAGTACAGAATGGGGACGCTTTTAAAGTATAAAACACCATGTTTGGCCACCCCTGCGTTTTTGTCGTTATACAAATCCACCTGCGGAGCCCGAATAAACCAAGACGGTGCCGGACAGGGGCAACCCGTATATTCCACGGTTTTCATCCGTAGATGATCGCGCGACAGCATCTGCACCTCGGAGGCCGTTCCAGAGCCCCCTGAACCACCAAACATAAACGTAGGGTCTTGAATCTGCCCGGTTTCGCTGTTCATGTTGTAATCAATGGCTTCGCTGCGGATGATGGTGCCTTCGCGAATTAAGCTGCCCTTGCCACGGATTTTTAAATCGCCTGTGTCTTGTTGGTAGTGGATCTCGTCGCCTTTAGCAACGGCATCAATACGACGAATTTGCGCATCACCGGATAACAAGACCTCGCCAAACTCCGTGCGCTCTTGTTTATCCGCTGTAAAATAGACGGACAGGTTGTCTTCGGCCACGGGTTGCACGCGCAAATGTGACGCGGCCTTGAGCTGCGGCTTGCGTGGCTCAGAGGAGAAAGCAGTATTTAGGGCTACATCCGCGCCTAAACCCGCTAAAATTGTCAGGGCAGTCCAAACAGCTCGCACAACTATTGCGTCCTTTGAAAAAATTCGCCTAAACACAAATCATCCGTATGATGCGTAGACAACAAATGGCTATTATAAAGAAGCCCAGCGCATCGCGGCACCCAAACGGTTAAATTTATTTGCTTTGAGTCTATTTTATGCAAGATACCGCAGCACAACGTTATCAATCCCTTTTACAGTGGCTTGAGTCCATAGCAGAGACTCATCAGCTTGATTTAACAAGTCTACACAGTGCATCTAGCGACGCCAGCTTTAGACGTTATTATCGTCTAAATAGCGGCGATGTCACACGCATTGTGATGGATGCACCACCTAACCAAGAAAACAACAACGCTTTTATTGATGTACAACAGCGTTTAGTCAAGGTAGGCGCCAAAGTCCCTGAGATTTTAGCCTATGAGGCTGAACAGGGTTTTATGCTGCTGAGCGATCTAGGCTCACAAAACTACTACCACGCCTTACAAGACGGCATGGACCTCAAAGCGATCCAAGCCATGTACCGACTCGCCATCCAAGAGCTAGTCCGTATGCAGCAAGCTGATACCGCAGGGCTGCCTGTTTATGATGCCACGCGCATGCTGGATGAATTACAGCTCTTCGAAGAGTGGTATATCAAACAATACTGTAAAACCGAACTGACCGAGACAGAAAAACAAAATTTAACTACCGTTTTTGAAAAACTGGTCGCCGACAATGTGCAACATGGCCAGGTATTGGTCCATCGTGACTTTCACTCACCTAATCTGATGATGCCTACCGATGCAAGCCTGCAACCCGGTTTGATTGATTTTCAAGATGCAGTGGTAGGTCCTATTACTTATGACATCGCCTCTATGGTGATGGATGCGCGCTATACCTGGGATGAAGACCAACAAATCGACTGGGCGATTCGCTATTGGCAAGCTGCCCATTTGGCGGGTCTAGAGATTGATACAGACTTTGCTGCTTTCCACCGCGCCTACGAGTGGATGAGCGTACAACGTAATCTACGTATTTTGGGTGTGTTTAGTCGTCTCTCGATCCGTGATGGCAAAGATCATTACCTTGATCACATTCCTCGCGTGAACCAATACCTACGTCAGGTGTTTGTACGTTACGAGGATTTCAACTCCCTACGTCGTCTTTTTGATCGTTTAGAAAACAAACAAACCGTATTGGGGATGACCATCTAATGACTTTGTCTGCCATGATTCTAGCGGCAGGTCGGGGGTCGCGCATGCGCCCCTTAACCGACCATACTCCCAAACCCTTGCTCAAAGTGGGCTCCAAGAGCCTAATCGAGTGGCATATTACGCGCCTAGCCCAAGCCGGTATCCAGCAGCTCGTGATCAATCATGCCTGGTTGGGCGAGCAAATAGAAAATGCCCTAGGCGATGGCAGCCAATATGGTGTCAACATTCAGTATTCCCCAGAAACCGAGGCCTTAGAGACAGCGGCCGGTATCAAAAAGGCGCTGCCTCTTTTAGGAGAACACCCCTTTTTAGTGATCAGTGCAGATATTTGGTGCGATTGGAATCCAAAACTGGCCCACTACATGGCGCAATCCTTAGTCTCTGAAAACGCTCTGGCCCATCTTTTATTAGTGCCCAACCCCGAGCACAATAGAAATGGCGATTTTGGTTTTGCTAATCATCGCGTACAAACCAAAGGCGATACAAACAATTACACCTATAGTGGCATGGGCGTTTTTAGTCCTGCTTTTTTTGACTCGGTTTCAGCCAGCATCCCCACCCCACTGCGCGATCCACTGCATCAGGCCATTACCAACCAGCAGGTGCTGGGTTCTATCTATCAGGGACAATGGGCTGATATTGGCACCCCAGAACGATTGCAACAAATAGAACAATGCTTGGCTCAAAAGCCTGAACAGGCTATGATTTCTGACAGCCTTTAGGCTTTTTTGCATTTTCATTCCACACAATCTACCTACAGGAACGATTCGCCCCATGCTAGGTTCCAAACGACCCGTATTCAAACCCACCGCTTATGGCCATACTCGCCGCAAGCGTCGTATCCCCCGTTGGCTAGTGTTAATGATTACTGGCATGGTCTTAGGTGCTGGCGGTTTACTCTTTATACAAAAGAGTTACGGTCCTCCTATGCTAACGGTAGAACAGTCTCAGCAACTACACGATGAACTCAATAGCGTTAAATCTGAAAACCAGCGCTTACAGTCACGTATTTCGATCGCCGAACGCGAGCGCGAAGAAAGCCTCACCGAGGTCTCCGCAATCCGCAGCCGCCAAGAGCGTCATGACAGCATTGTGACGGCCTTAGAAAAGGATATCCAACTCTTTGCTAATGCCATGCCTGCCGACCCACGTGGCACCTCTCCAGGCATACGTGCCGCGGAGTTCATCAACCAGGACGGTCAGCTCAACTACAATATCCTGTTAATGCAAGACAGCAATGATGCCCCTGAGTTCAAAGGCACTATGACCTTTAACGTCAAAGGCCGCTATCCCAACAGACGCACAGGCCATGTGGACCTAGATCCTATTGAGATTCAACTTGGTCGTTATGTGCACGCCCAGGGCGCTATTGCTTTACCCGATGGTATGACCGCCACCCAAGTCACCATACAGGTCTACCCAGAAGGCAGCGAACGCGCCGCGGCGATGCGTATTATTAATGTGCGCTAAGCTAAGTCGGATCGCTGACTGGTGGTATAGCTAATCTTGCCGCTTTGCGGCAACGTCTTACCTCCACCTAAAGAAAAGGGTTCTGGACTTAACCTGATAAAAAAATCGCGGCTTATAAGCCGCGATTTTTTTTATGCTATGAATAATTTAGAACGCTGGAACAATCGCGCCTTTGTACTTGTCTGCAATTTCTTTGCGGACCGCTTCGCTCTGCAACGCATCCATCAGTTTTTGCACGTCTTCGTTATCCACCTTGTCTTTAGTCGTCACGACGATGTTCGCGTAAGGCGAGTCTGCGCCTTCGATGAACAAAGCATCATCCAATGGGTTTAGACCTGCTTCTAGCGCGTAGTTGGTGTTGATCAAGGCCATGTCCACATCAGCCAAAACACGTGGCAAAGTGGCGGCTTCTAGCTCTTTGAATTTCAATTTTTTGGGGTTTTTCACGATGTCGCGTGAAGTGGCCAAAATATTGGAAGGATCTTTTAGCTCGATCAAGCCCTGTTGTTGCAACAACAATAGCGCACGTGCACCGTTAGATGGGTCATTAGGCAGCGCGATTAGGGCACCATCTTTTAGCTCGGAAAGCGCTTTGATTTTGTTGGAGTAAGCACCAAAAGGCTCTACGTGAACTAAGCCCACAGAAACCAATTCGGTTTTATGCTCTTTGTTAAAGGTATCTAGGTAGGGCTGATGCTGGAAGAAGTTAGCATCTAAGTGACCATCAGCGACTTGAGCATTAGGCTGCACGTAGTCGGTGAACACTTTAATGTCTAGCTCTACACCTTGCTCAGCCAAAGCAGGTTTGACGAACTCGAGCAGTTCTGCATGTGGCACAGGGGTAGCGGCCACGGTTAACTTACCAGCGTGAGCGGAGCCCACAGCCAATGCTGCTAAAGACAAAGCAAAAGCAGGAAATAATTTTTTCATCGAAAAACTCCTAGGTAGTCAAACAAAAACAATTCAATATTATTGGGTTTTGCCCTGTATTAGGGCAGCCAGCTTGTCACCAAACATTTGTAATAGCTGCACCAACACGACTAGAATCAACACCGTGACCAGCATCACATCACTTTGGTAACGTTGGTAACCAAAACGTAATGCCAAATCACCCAAACCACCACCACCGATCACACCTGACATGGCGGAATAGCCAACCAGTGTAATCGCTGTCACCACTACAGCCGCCAAAATACCTGTTGTAGCCTCGGGTAAAAGGGCCATCATCACCGTTTGTCTGGAGTTTGCCCCCATCGCTCTACACGCCTCGGACACACCCGGATCCAATTCGCGCAGTACGTTTTCAACTAAGCGCGCGAAAAAAGGCGCCGCACTGGCTACCAAAGGCGGTATAGATCCCTCTACACCTAATGAGGTGCCGGCCAAAACCCGCGTCAGCGGAATCATCACGATCAATAAGATCAAAAAAGGCACCGAACGCAGCACGTTAACGATCAACGATAAGGATTGGTAGGCGGCTCGGTTTTGCATTAACTGTCCTTTGGCGGTTAAAAATAAAATCACCCCCAATGGCAAACCAATCAACACCGTAAATAATAGCGAAAACCCGGTCATCAACAAGGTATCTACGGTAGCCTCTGCGATTAAAGGCCAGTCTAAATTATCAAAGTTCATGGTCGTAGCACCTCACAATCTACCCCGTTTTGAGCCAATAGAGCCTCAACCTCTGCCCAGCGACTCACATCACCTTTGACCGCCACGACCAACTGCCCATAGGGCGTATCTTTAATACGGCTTACTGCGCCTTGTAGAATACTTAAATCCATCTGAAAGCTTCGACTAATTTGGCTAAGCACCGGAGCGGAGGTGGAATCGCCTTTAAAGCTTAGGCGCAACAAACGTCCCTCGATATGTTGAGCTAAATCCTGCCAACCGTCCGCGTCCAAACCACTTTCTGATAGCAACGATTGCGTTACCTCGTGTTGCGGGTGCAAAAACACATCCAACACCTGCCCCATCTCGACCAATTTACCGCCTTCGATCACGGCTACGCGATCACAGATAGTACGGATCACATCCATACTGTGTGTGATCAACACAATCGTAATGCCTAAATCTTTATTAATATCCGACAGCAAGCGCAAGATAGACTGCGTGGTTTCCGGGTCCAGCGCCGAAGTGGCCTCATCGCATAATAAGAGCTGTGGACGATTTGCCAACGCCCGCGCAATGCCTACCCGCTGTTGTTGACCACCTGAAAGTTGTCGGGGGTATTTATTCACGTGATCTTTAAGACCGACTAATTCCAGCACCTCTAGCGCGCGTTCGCGTTGCTGTTTACGATTTAAGCCCGCCAAGCGTAAAGGAAAACAGACGTTATCCAATACCGTACGCATTTGCAGCAAATTAAAATGCTGAAATACCATCCCGATTTTTTGACGTACTACACGCAATTGTGATTCGCTTAGGGGATCGATTTGTTCATCATTTAACCAAACCTGCCCTTGCGATGGACGCTCGAGCAAATTCAATAATCGAATCAGAGTGCTTTTACCTGCGCCTGAGCGCCCAATAATGCCAAAAACCTCGCCAGCCGCTATCTCTAAGTTAATGTCATCCAGAGCGGTAATCTTTTTACTGCCCGACACATAAGTTTTATAGATCTGTTCTAAACGTATCAACGGGAACACCTATTAATCAACAGCACCGCTGCTGTAATAAAATCAAAATTTACCATAAGCCTTATTTGTTCCAAAGCGTGTTATAGCTATTGGTTACATCGATAAACAAATGGGACATAAGACACGGTTGTAGCGCAAACCGAATAAAGAATATGCTAGGCTAATTAATCTTGCTTCGTATTCACTAAGCCCAACCCTTTACTCAGAGGGCAAACCGTTATGACCGATCTGTCTTGTTTACTGCGAACCACACAACAAACCCAACATGCACACCGTGCACTACAGGCGCTTCAGCAAGCCTGGCTCACTGTGGATCAACAACAGCTGTCTGTGGAACCTTTTTTGGTGCAGCGCAGTTTAGTTATTGTGCAGCAACTGCAGCAATTACCCTTTCAGACCGAAATAGGTACTAGTTTACAGCAATTGGCTCAACACATTGCGGCCTTCCGTGCCCCATTAGCTATTACTGAAGAGGACGTGGCGCCTTTATTAGCGGTCTTTCAGATAACGATGGATGCCGAGCACACCCCATGGTTGGTGCACCCCGCCGACACCCCATTACCCGAGTCTTTACAACATATGGGGGCGGGATGGCGTCAGGCCATACAAGCTAGCAAAGACAAACCATTGCAGCGGCTGCAGCTTGCCATACAAATGCTGCCCTATAGCACCGCCTTTTACGAGGCAGCCATTGCTCTGCGAGCTATTCTACGCGAAAACCTAGCCGAACCCACGCCTACCCTACAGCTGCTGTACTGGCTGGCTGTGCTGCATTCCTTTATTGCGGTTGAGCCTGAAACCCCCTCCGGCGATTTGGTCGCCCAAGCGCTCCCAGCGCAGGCGCTGTTAACGTTGGACTGGGACTATGATCAGCTTGGCCTGGATCAACTGCCTTTGCTCAACATCACGGACAAGCAGCTCTTTCAAGAATACTGGGGATCAGAGACCCAGCATCAGCGCCTCAAGGATCTTTATCCAGATCTCTGGCAGAGCTATGTGAAAAACGCAGAGCCGGCTTGAGCTTTCAGCGCCGTATCGGATAAGGTTTTAGAGCAAAGCGTCTGATTAAAGAAAGAAAAAAAAGCCCAATGGTTTATTGTTGATCGGCCGGTAGCGTTAAATACGCTATTGAACCAATCAAAACCATTGGGCTTTGCCGTTAAGAACGGTTGCTCTGAACGAGCCTTTGCTATGTCATCAGCAAAAACAAAAACGCCACTTTTATTTAAGTGGCGTTTTAAAATTCGGGTTGGTGGGTCGTGCGCGACTCGAACGCGCGACCAACGGATTAAAAGTCCGCTGCTCTACCGACTGAGCTAACGACCCAACCGAAAGATGTAATTATTGCATGACTGTATTTTTTTGTCAAGGATTTTTTTTAAATAAATTTAGAAAAAATCACGGCAAAATTACGTCTTTGGCTCCGCAACAAAGTTGCTGCAAGAAGCAAAGACGTAACTATAACATGCTTTTAAAAAATGTACAGCATTTTTTTATCTAAAAGATAAAAAGACTTATCTGGCACGTGAAATACGTACCTCGGCACCGCGGCGTTTAACCTCTAGACCTTCGGAAGGCAAGATTTTTAACCCCTCTAAGCCTTTGATATAGCTAGAGCCTTGCATTTGCATCACGCGGATTTTATTACGCATGACCGCAGGACTGTGCTCTGGCATACCAAACATCCAGACCTCTTCGAGCAAACGTGCCGAATTAAACTCGCTAGTATTAAGCGCCTGTGGCCCCAAACAAAGCATTTGACCTTCGCGACCAAATACCGGCAAACGATCTAGACCAGCTTTTACCACCCAACGTGTGCCCCCCTCGTAGCGCCACCCGGTGGTGAGATCCCACCAGTCGCTGCCTTTGGGCAAGTACACCTCGATTTCATCGCCTGGCTGCATAAAAGGCGCCACCAACAAGGTAGAACCCAGCATGTATTGGTTAGGCCAGTTAGCCACCTCGGGGTCGTCCGGGAACTCTAAGGCCAAAGCACGTTGTACCGGCAAACCACAGCGCACGGACTCCTCGATGATGCCGAGTACATAAGGTACTAAGCGATAGCGCCAACGTAACCAATGGGCAATTAGTTCTTGGGTTTTTTCATCAAAGGACTGGGGCATTAAGCCCTCTACCGCCTGGAAGTGGAAGTTGGCAGAAAACACACCCATGGCTAACCAGCGCACAAACAGCTCTGGCGTCATTGAGTCGAGGGGCTGTTTGGCCGATCCGATCTGATGGCACTGTGCTGTTATCCCACTATTACCGGTGGACAATGCGGCCTGTAACGTCGTTGCTAAGCCCTCCCAGTCGTTGCTGACATCAGGGCCAAGCTGCCAGGCGAAGCGATGCGCGGACGGGTACAGGTCGCGGCTGGCGACCAGCCCCTCTTGGGGGGTTTTATGCCCTGCAAAGGCATCAAACAAAGCCTGACGCGCTAAAAGTGGATAAACCGTGCGCAGCATGGCGCCGCTTTCGCCACCACGAGCGGTAATGCTATCGGGTATATCATATTGCGTATTGCAGACCACGGCCCCTAAGCCCTCATCATAGGCCTGACGGAGGCGTTCTACCCATAGTTTATAGGCGTCTTTATGGGTTAAATCCAATAAAGCAAAGTCTTTGCCTCCGGTGATCTCATTGCCCGCAAAGGCATAAGCAGCACCGTCATCATCATTGATTAACAGCCAACCGCGGTCCTCCCACTCGTCATACATGGCTGTGCCAACGAGCACGCCAGGAAAGGTGGAGGCTGAAAATTTAAATTGTGCTTCTTCGGCGGCAGGCATGCTCTCGCGTACATCGCCGATACGATCGGTATCCCAGTCAAACAAAGGACGATCAGGACTGAATCCTAAAACGGCGGGTGGAGCTAAGTTCACCACATCCACGCCAACCTGCAGCGCTTTGAGCTCTTCGACCTGAGCATGAATTTTTTCTAGGCTTTGGGTGGGCCCTTGGTCCAACCACACCCCCATCGGCCACAGGCCCGGCTGTCCGGCGCGTCCGGTAAGGGCGGTGTATTGGTTCAGGATTTCGGTAGGTGCACCAATAAAGATGAAAACATCCAACAAAGGCGCGTGCACTGTAACGGTATACGTATCCGCGGCAGACTGAGCTACATCGTGCTCTACGCGCTCGAAGGTATTGTAGTAAATCCCCCAGCCACGATTACTCCAGGCCAAAGGCAAAACACGATCCGCCGGATTGTCTGAAAGCAGTTTGCTGCCACGGCGGTTTAAGTCGCCCGTGGTTTCACCTAAGCCGTAGATACCTTCTTGGGCATCTAGCTGCCAAGATAAAGCCCAAGCCTGATCATGTACTAAGGATTGGCTTTGCATTAACAGCTGTTCACCAGCGTATACACGCAATGCCATATTTTCTTTATCAATCTCAACCGCGCAATCGCCTTGTTCAGCGCGCCATCCTGTGGAGGTGTCTGAAACGTGTAATTCCCCCACCGCATCCAATCGCGCCAATAACATCTCGGCGTACTGTTGGGCACGTGGTGTGACACGTTCAGGCTGAATGTGTTTTAAGGACCCGAAACGTATACGAAATACGCCGGGAGCATGGGCTTCGATACGAAGCAGTTGATCATCAGAGGCTTCAAAGTCAGCCGTCGATGATTTAGTAGATACAGAGCTTAGAAGATTAAACAATTGCGTCACATCATCAGAGTGAGTTTTGGACGGCACAGTGCGATCCTCAAGGGCAAAGCCCAAAACCTTAGATTAAAAATACTATTTTGACGATCTATTTACGACAAAGCAAACAAACCGCAAACCAATTCTTCATTTATTACTATTATCGCAGGGATATAGATTGTAATAAATCACGTTCTAATACCGTGGGCTCGGCACATAGTTCTGTGCTAATCCTATCGGCTGCTAATGCCGCCCAACTAAAACCATACGATCCATACCCTACATTGACCCAAAGGCCAGGCTTAGCCTGACACACCATTGGCAAATGGTCTTTGAGTGCTGCCCGCTGTCCAAACCACGAAGACAACGCGGGGGCCACCGGTTGGGTTACTGGTGTTAGCTCAGCAACCTTAGCCATAATTTCATCGTGGGCAGCAGAACAAATCCCCTTGTTAGGTTCTGTATACGTACTGCCTACTGCGTAGTGGTGATCGTCGAGCGCTATCACATAACCATTGCCCGCCACTATGCCGCGCACAGAGTCCTGCAGTGCCTCGTGGCCAACCACGGCACTCTGCCCCCCTAATAAATCGATATCAAATAAGCGCGATGCCTGCTGCGTAGACAGATGGTTTTTGAGCAAACTCGGAGCAGCCCCTGCATTTGCTATCACAACCTGTTCGGCCTCGTAGCTTTCTTGTTGATCGGTGACTAAACGCCAACGCCCGCTGAGGTCTTGAACGGCTTTCACTGTTTGATTCACAGTGGTAATCAAAGGATGACTGAGCAACTGTTCAAGTAAGGTCTCAGGGATCGCATAAGCCCCCTTAGGAAAGTACAGACCACCTTGTGCTAAATCTGTCTGCGCAAGCTGACTGGCTACCCGCTTATCCCTATATTGTACCCAATCTGTATCAAATCCGAGATCTTCTACTGCACTTTCCGCGTTTTTTGCCTCATCTGCTGTTAAATTAGCCACCAAAGTGCCACAAATGTGCAAGCTACTGCCCACAAAAGGTTGCCAACGCTGCCAGGCGCGCCATAGTCCGGCACGACTGAGCCGAGCTCTGGGCGCATCATCACTGGTGATCAACGGCGTCAGAGCAACAGCCGCGTGCCCCTGATGGGCACCACCTAAGCCTTTGCTAAAAACTGGATCAAAGACCACCGATGCCACACCACGCTGTGCCAACGCATAAGCGGTGGCCGCGCCGGCAATGCCGCCCCCCACGATCAGCACGGGGTCTTTGGGTTTAGCAGGATACGAGTGTCCCAGATGAGGACGAAGTTGAGCGCGAATCATATGACGCTTGAATGCAAAGCCCGGATGGCGCTCCACCACAAAGCCGGAATCTTGTAAGGCTTTTCGAACGTGCGCAGCGGAGCACCACGTAGCAGCCGTCGCATTGGGCGCCGCCATGCGCACTAGTTGACCGAAAACCTCTTTGGTCCACATCTCCGGATTGACCCGCGGCGCAAAACCGTCTAAATAAAACGCATTGGCTTTACAGTCCATACGTTTGGTGGCTTGTGAAATATCACCAAAAAACAAGGTCAGCGTTACAGCGGCCTGTTCAAACTCTAGGCGATGGATGCCCGGCACCAACACTGGCCACTGTGCAATTAGCTGATCGGCCAAATCCCGCAACGCAGGTGCGGTGTCCTGCAGCATTCGAATTAGATGTACAGCCGAAAAAGGATGCGCCTCAAACGACACAAAGTGCAGGCGCTGGCTGCGTTGCGGGTCAGAGCGCCACGCATGCCAGGTGGTTAAAAAGTTATTTCCTAAGCCAAAGCCTGTTTCCACAATGGTGAATTGATCAAGCCCTTGCCAGCGTTCTGGCAAGCCATTACCCTGTAAAAAGACGTACTGCGCCTGCTCCACCGCCCCCGAGGCGGCGTGGTACACATCATCATAACGATCACTACAGGCCAATCCCGTATCAGTAAACGTGGGTTGGGCCGGAATTAGGGGCTGAAATGCGCGCGTCATATAATTACAGTTAAATAATGGGTTAGCTGTACAATTTGACTCCTAACGGCGCGATCAAAGCGCCGCTATATTGAAGTCACTCTATTTAGGTCGTTTTATGCAAAGCTCTTTAGCTCTAAGCAGCAGTTTAGAAGCTGCCGTGCAAGCCGCCCATGCGGGCGCTGCCATTTTACAAGCCTACGCCACAAACCGCAGCGAATTAGTCATTGATGTCAAAATGCGCAATGACTTGGTTTCCCAAGCGGACCGTGAGGCAGAATTAGCGGTGATTGATATTCTACGTAGCCAAACCCCTGACTTTGGCATTATCGCCGAGGAAAGCGGCGGTCAAGCCAGCGGCTTGGCCTCTTGGTGCATTGATCCGCTCGATGGCACCACTAATTTTTTACATGGCATCCCGCATTACGCGGTTTCCATTGCTCTCATTGCCCATGCCGGTACCCGCGTTAACGGTGAGACACTAACACAAGACACGCCCGTTGTTGGCGTGATCTATGACCCGAATCGCGAGGAAATATTTACCGCCATGCTAGGAGCAGGTGCTTGGCTAAATGGGCAGCGCATTTACTGCTCTCAGGCAGACTCACTTGCTAATAGTGTATTAGCAACTGGTTTTCCTTTTAGGGATTTCAGCTTTGCGGACCAATACATGCCCACCTTACAGCACGCCATCACGCATACCCGAGGCATTCGCCGTCATGGGGCTGCGGCACTGGACTTGGCATGGGTAGCCTGCGGTCGCTTTGACGGTTATTGGGAAATGGGCTTAGCCCCCTGGGATGTGGCGGCTGGCACCTTATTGGTGCGTGAGGCCGGTGGGATCTGTGATGACATGTATGAGCAACTACCTTGGCCTAGCAACGGCTATGTGTACTCCGGTGGTCCCGTCGTAGCAAACGAGCTGCTGGCCATGCTACAGCCTCACCTCAAATACCCATAAAATAGCTAGGGTTAATGGTGATCACGGATTCCCTAACGCCAAAGCTCGCGCATAATAGTCAAATACTGTTGATCTGTTTATACGCTATCAAGTTCAAGGTGAATCCATGACCACGCTACCTCCACTTACCGACTGGCAAGACGAGTTCATCGCAATACGTCGCGACCTTCATCAATATCCTGAATTAGGCTACGAGGAATTCCGTACCTCCGATAAGGTCGCCGAACTCTTACAAAGCTGGGGTATTCCTATACATCGCGGCTTAGGTGAAACCGGTGTGGTGGGCATACTGCAGGGCAAACTGGGTCCAGGTAAAAGCATCGGTCTACGCGCAGATATGGACGCACTGCCTATGCCTGAGCAAAATGCATTCCCTCACAAAAGTCGTCACGAGGGCAAAATGCACGCCTGTGGTCATGATGGTCACACCACGATGCTATTAGCCGCGGCTAAATACCTGGCCTCGCACAACGATTTTGCCGGGACGGTGTATTTTATTTTTCAGCCCGCCGAAGAAGGTTTAGGTGGAGCAAAAAAAATGATTGAGGACGGCCTATTCACCAACTTTCCTATGGATGCGGTGTTTGGTATCCATAATTGGCCACATATGCCCACAGGCCATTTTGGGCTACGTGCTGGCGCCATTATGGCATCTAGCAATAGCTTTGCCATTAAGGTACAGGGCAAAGGGGCACATGGCGCCATGCCTCATTTAGGTGCTGACCCAGTCATGGCTGCCGTGCATATTGCCCAAGGTATTCAATCCATTGTAAGCCGCAACATGGATCCTCTGGATCAGGCCGTCGTCAGCATTACCCAAATCCATGCCGGCTCAGCCGACAATGTGATCCCGGATACCGCCCAAATTCGTGGCACCGTCCGCACCTTTAGCACAGCCACCTTGGACATCATTGAACAGCGTCTAGAACAAATCAGCCAACACAGCGCCACGGCACTTGGTTGTAGCGCTGAAATGACCTTTACTCGCACCTACCCGCCCACCATTAACCATGCCGATGCAGCCCAGTTCTGCGCAGACCTGATCACCGACTGGCTTGGGGCCGATCACCTGATTGACCCGGTGACGCCTTCCATGGGCGCCGAGGATTTTTCCTTTATGCTGGAACAAGTGCCTGGTTGTTATTTATTTTTAGGTAATGGCGATGGTGACCATCGTGCAGCAGGGCATGGACTTGGCCCTTGCTCGCTTCATAATGGCAGTTATGACTTCAATGACAACTTGATTCCTATTGGAGCCTCCTTCTGGGTCAAGCTAGCCACACAATGGTTACAACAGCCCTAAGCCCTGTTAGCTAAACTAACAATTCATTCGTTTTTTTTATGGGCGTCTAGGTACAATAATGGTCATTTGTATTGTATTTAGGAGTCCCCATGAGCACAGCGCTAATTTCCATTCCCAAAGACCGTGATCCTGTATTACGTGTCATTCCCATGCCTGGCGATGCCAATATGTATGGTGATGTGTTTGGAGGCTGGATTATGGCCCAAGTCGACGTTGGGGGTTCTGTGGCCGCCTCGCGCCGTGCCCATGGCAGAGTCGCTACCATCGCGGTCAACTCCTTTACCTTCAAGCAGCCCGTCTTTGTTGGTGATTTACTCAGCGTCTACGCCGATATCATTAAAACCGGCACCACCTCTATTACCGTATCGGTAGAGGTCTTTGCCGAACGCAAGCTGCTTTCTGATGAAACCGTCAAGGTCACAGAGGCCGTTCTCACCTACGTCGCCACGGATGACCAGCGCCGTAGCCGCCCCTTACCCGCACTCGAATAATATGACCCAATCTGCTTCCTCCACACCATCTACGACTCGACCCAAACTTCGTCGCTTGGATCCTGAGGATGCTCAGTTGGCGCTACAGCGGCTGCAAGGCATCCTCAAACGTCAAGAAGTCATTGCGCTTTTAACAGAGAAGCAAAACGAAGAGGGTGAGCATGCAGAGCTTCTTTCTGATCTCACCCATCGCCGACACGAAAGCGAAATCCGCGCCATCATTAACAATCTGCACCCAGCGGATATTGCCTTTATTCTGGAATCTCTACCGGAGTCTGAGCGTCAACTGGTCTGGGATCAGGTCGCCGAAGAGCACGACGCCGACGTTCTACTCGAAATCGAGGACTGGGTTCGTGAATCCTTAATTAAATCCATGGACGCCGACGAGCTTATCGCGGCGGCGTCCAGCATGGATGCGGATGAAATTGCCGAGCTTGCACCGGACTTACCCCCTGCGGTGATGGCCGAGGTGCAAAAAGGCTTAACCGATGCAGAGCGGGCGCAACTGATCGCCGCCATGGGTTACCCCGAGGACGCCGTGGGCGCGATCATGGACTTTGAGATGGTGCGTGTGCGTGAGGACGTTACCCTAGAGGTAGTGTTACGCTATTTACGTCGTCTCCAAGAACTCCCCGATCACACTGACCAAGTCTTTGTGGTGGACCGCGAAGACCGCTTACAAGGTACCTTATCCCTCACCACCCTATTGGTGTCTGACCCAGACAGCCTTGTTTCTTCGGTGATGAGCACCGATTACTTCAGCTTGCACCCGCTGGATCCCGATACGGATGCTGCCAGTGCCTTTGAACGCTATGACTTGGTGTCTGCTGCCGTGGTCGATGACTATGGCCGACTCATTGGTCGCGTGCCCATCGACGAGGTCGTAGACGTATTGCAAGAGGACTCACAGGAACAGGAATTATCCCGTGCCGGTCTACAAGAAGAGGATATTTTCGCGCCCGTGTTCAGCGCCTTGCGCAACCGTGCGCCCTGGCTCTTGGTCAACCTTTGTACCGCGGCGACAGCCTCTTTTATTGCCTCACGCTTTGAGCAAACTGTCAGTCAAATTGTGATTTTGGCCTTTTTAATGTCCATTGTGGCGGGTATTGGCGGTAACTCCGGCAACCAAACCATGACCATGGTGATTCGCGCCATGGCCATGGGTCGTATTACGGGAGTCAACATCTGGCCTTTGGTCAAACGCGAACTCTTAGTTACCTTTTTAGTCGGTATGTGCGGCAGCCTGGTCACTGCGGGCTTTGCGTGGTTTATCTCGCGCTCCATACCTATTGCTCTGGTGATGATGGCCGCCATGATCGGCAATATGCTGGTTGGTGCCACCCTAGGCGTCCTTATCCCCACCTTGCGTAGCCGTTTTGGCAAAGATCCAGCGATGGGGTCATCGGTGCTCCTTACCTTTGGTACCGACTCGTTAGGCTTCTTTTTATTTCTAGGACTGGCTACCTTGTTTTTACTGTAGCAGTTCCGGTTCTCTACACAGCTCTTGCAACTGCTGTTGCAAGAGCTGCATCACTGCCTTATCCCCGCCAATAAACACCAGTTGCGTTTTTTGTATGGCGCGCTGACTAGGCGTTAGTCGCCACTGTCCACCGGTAAATTGCACCACACAACTTTTGGCATCCGGGTACGTCAACACCATCCCTTTGGCTCGATACAAATCCGCTGCGTAGCTCTCCATCAGCTGCTTAAGACCTTCTATATCGATGGGTGCGCTGGTTTCAAAGCTAAAGCTATGCCAACCACTCGCCCCGGTAGCCGTTGTCACCTCCGGCGCAGATGCTGCGGTTTGTTCAGGCTCTGAGAAGTCATACTCAACCGTCGCCTGACTGGAGTTAAGCAGGTTTTGCAAACAAGACGGAATCTGCTTAGGGTCGCTCAGGCGATTTAAAACCAGACGCGTTGCACTTTGAATTTGTTGTTCCCAGACCTGATTGACCCGGCTATCAGCGGCGTGACGCTGTGCTAAGGACACATCCACAAAGCACCACACATCGGTGAGCGTAAAGCGCGCAGATACGCGCACCATGTCAGCCACTCGGGCAGCATTGGCCACCCCACTGGTTTCCACATACAGCGCCGCCGGACTGGGCTGGGCCCGACCAATTTCAGCGAGTTTTTCTGCCATGCTGCCCCCTAAGGTGCAACAGACGCAGCCATTGTTTAGTCGGATGATTTGATCATCCTGATACACAATTAAGTCCGCATCCACATTGATTTGGCCAAAATCATTCACCAAGATCAAACTATTGGCGGGCACGCCCCCTGCCAATAGTTGATTCAGAAAGGTGGTTTTCCCCGCCCCTAAAAACCCCGTAATAATGGTGACGGGAATGGTATTAGGATGCATTGGCATAGACCTTTCCACCTAATACGGTAGCGCGCACCTCTAGATCTGGCAGCTCATCTACGTCTAGTTCATAGAGATCGTGATCGAGCACCACCATATCGGCATACTTGCCTACCTCTAGACTGCCTACCTTATGGTCCAAATGCAAAGTGTAGGCCGCACCCAGCGTCATCGCATAAAGGGCTTGCTGTATGTTGAGCGCCTCATGCTCACCGAAGGATTTGCCACTGGCCGTTTGGCGTGCCATCGAGCACCACATCGAAAACAACGGCCCCAAAGGCGTGACAGGCGCATCACAGTGCATCGCGACCGGCACATTTAATGCCAAGGCCGATGCCAAAGGTTGCATTCTGCGTGAACGGCTGTAGCCCAAGGTTTTATCACGGTGAATATCACCCCAATAGTAGATATGATTCACAAACATATTGAGGCAAACACCCAGTTTTGCCGCCCGTCGCATTTGCGCTTGGCTAATAAACTGACAATGCTGCAACGTATGGCGGTGATCCGGCCTATACCATAAGGTTTGCGCTTCTTCGATTGCGTCGAGCATTAGCTCTACGGCCTCATCACCATTGGTATGAATATGCAGTTGAAGCCCGGCCTGATGGTAATCCAATACAATTTGACGAAGCGTTTCAGGTGGGGCATTCCAAATACCATTCTCATGGCCATTGTGATAACCAGGCCACAGCATTCTTGCCGAAAAACCCTGAATGGAGCCATCTGTCATTACCTTGACTAAGCCAAACTTCAGTTTGTCGTTGTTATCCTTTTGGCACGACAATACCCGCTCAATCCCTTGGTGATTTTGCCAATCCAACGCCCCCATAGCAGGCACGAGACGGACGGGATAGTCGTCTGAGTTCGTCACAGACTTCATTGCCTCAACCCCTTTGTCGCTCAAGGGGTTATATAAGTCTGTAATCGTCGTAATGCCTGTTCGCTGAGCGGCTTTGGCGTAGTTTTCTAACGTTAAGGTACTAGCGGCCTCTTCAAAAATACTGCGTCCCAAGGCCTCAAACACAGCAAACATGGCGGCCATTTCTCGAAGCTCACCGTTTGGCTTGCCATCCTGGCCTAACATCACCCCTTCGATATCCGCATTTTGACTTAAGCTAGTCTTTGCCAACATTTGGCTATTAATCGTCATTAAGTGCAAGTTAGCGTGAAAAACCACGACGGGACGATCAGGGACTACCGCATCAATCACGGTTTTGTCTAAGCGCTCGCCCTCGAAATACACCGGGTCAAAGCCCCATGCAATTAGGGGTTCGCCGGGGGGCAGCTGTCGCTCATATTCCTGCAGTTTATTTTGAATTTGCTCTAGATTTTGATTACCCGACCAGAGCTTACCGTGAGGATCATGACGTGGGTAATAACCTAAATATAAATAGTTCCACATCGCCCCCTCTAGGGCATGACTGTGTCCCTCTACAAAACCAGGATATAAGTAGCTATCCGCAAATTGCTTATCTACCGTTATTGGGCCCAAATCCTGTAGTTCTTCTAGTGGCCCTACCGCAAGTACCTTGCCATCTTTCACAGCGATATGTGTTGCCTCGGGCAAAGAGGGATCCATTGTAATAATACGTTTAGCTTCAAAAACTGTAATCATGCCATTATTTTCCTAAAGCGACACGAGGGGTTAGTGGGACTCCTGCACTTTTTTTCATAAGCAAAGGCATGAGGGCCAAAGGCACCAGAGCCGTTGCAGCAAACGCCATCAGATAAACCGATGAGCCAACTGCCGGAGCGATAGGAGTCAAAATAAACAGGACTGGAATATTAACCACCACGATGGCTAGATTATAAAACGCCAACTCTTTTGCGACCGAAGTACTAAAGTCCGCATCAACAAGACGCAGTAGCAAAAGACCTGTACCTGTAGAACCTGTGCAGCAACCAAAGGAGGTCAAAGCACGCTCTGGCGCTAGTTTTCCACTGAGTTTGGCTGTGTACCAGCAAAGAATAAAGGTAGCGATGGTGACCGCCACAGTCACAAGCAAAATAGGAGCTAATAAGGCATACAAAACGGCAAAAGAGATACTCATAATGGTTCCTACCACCATGAAATCCACTGAAGCCCCGGTAATACGCTTAAGTGTTTCATCGTCTACGTATTGTTCTAGCCCTGCTTTGTCGATGAATAAACGCATCAATACACAAACGCCTAAGCCATGAACAAAAAACATGTTATGGCTAAATAGCACCGAAATTTGTATCCCAAAAGGTGCTTGCCCTGCGATCACACCCTGCATCAGCTTTAGCCAAACATGCGTAATCGCATAGGCCAAGCCAAGCAAACCCAAATGCCACCCCATGCTATCCATGTTGGCGCTGTGGGTGACTAAGCGGGTAGAGCTCTGTCCTTTTTTAGGCTGGAAAAAGCCAGATAAAAAGGTCTCGTCAATCGAGGAATTTTTATTTAAATTTTCTCCTCTGCGAATCACACCTCGTGCCGCAGGAACCCCTACGATAAAGGCCACTAAGAATCCGAGCGAGGCGTAGATTAGACCCACCTGTGCTGCATTCATAATGCCGTATTCTTTTTCCCAAATACCACCAAAAGTTAAGGCCTGCCCCGGTCCCTGAGTAAAGCCATGCGTGATCAATGCCCCCAGAAACGGTCCGACTTGGCTACCTGTCACGGCGTCATAGGCCACGATTAAGCCATAGCCTATCAACGCTTGAAAACCCAAACTGGAGGTCCAAATCAATGTCAGCCAGGAGCCACCCTTGACGATGCCCTCTCCTTCTAGCGATTTATCTTTGCTGCTCCCTGTTAAACACAAGGACATAAAACTTAGGGTGAAGAAGTGAAAGGTCAACAGGTTAAAATCCACTGGTTTGTAGTTTGGGATCAGCCCAAACGACAGCAAAACAAAACCTATGCCACCTCCTACAATGCTGGCGGGGACCAACGATTTTTGCAATAAAGGTATTTTTTTACGCAAAACACCCCCTAAAAACAGCATGGTGGCCATTAGTGCAAAAGCAATAATGCCATGAAATGAGCTCTCCATTACGTCCCCTCTCTGCGAGTTATTTCTAGTTTTAGATTACGTCTCAAAAGTTGAGAACTAAAGCTATTATCGGAGCTAGCTCATCTGGCATACATAGGTATTAACACCACTAAATCTCATAAAATGAGACAAAAACAATAAGTTTACAAAAAAAGAGCAAAAAATAGGTGAGCGCACGCAATACTCAGATATACAAAAAATCGAGACAAAGCACTAAATATATACAGTTCAAACAGAAAAAAAGCCGCCGTATCCCTTGAATACGACGGCTTGAGCGACCGCTTTTCGACTACTAGGCTACGTGCCCTTTTACATCAATCCCCAAACTGAATCCCTTGGGCCAATGGTAGCTCCTTGGAATAGTTCACGGTATTTGTGGCACGGCGCATGTAGACTTTCCATGAATCAGAGCCTGACTCACGGCCACCACCGGTTTCTTTTTCACCACCGAAGGCACCACCAATTTCCGCACCAGAGGTACCAATGTTGACGTTCACAATACCGCAATCCGAGCCCGCGGCAGAAAGGAAGGTTTCTGCTTCGCGCAGATCATTGGTAAACACAGCGGATGACAAACCTTGCGGCACATCGTTTTGTAACGCAATAGCTTGCTCATAATCACTGTAGCGCAATACATAAAGAATAGGCGCAAAGGTTTCACTGCGCACAATATCGGTTTGATCCGGCATCTCTACCAAGGCCGGTGAGACATACCACGCATCCGGATACGTATCAGCTAATTGACGCTCACCACCATAGACCGTACCACCTTGCGCTTTGGCCTGCTCAAGGGCTTTTTGCATCGCGTCAAATGCGTCTTTATCGATTAATGGCCCCACCAAGGTGCTGGCATCCAATGGGTTGCCAACCGTTGCAGAACCATAAGCTTTACGCAAGCGAGCAACCAGCTCATCGGCCACACTGTCGTGCACGATCAAACGACGAGTGGAGGTACAGCGTTGTCCTGCCGTACCCACCGCACCAAATAAAATGCCCCGAGCAGCGAGATCCAAATCCGCTGACGGCGTCACGATAATGGCATTGTTACCACCCAGCTCTAGCAAAGAGCGACCAAAGCGTGCCGCTACACGTGGCCCTACCTCGCGGCCCATTCGAGTGGATCCGGTCGCGGAGACCAATGCGACGTCATGGTTATCCACCAAACGCTCACCCAAATCTCTTTCACCAATAATGACCTGTGACAACCCCTCGGGGGCATCACCAAAACGGGCCAATGCGCGCTCAAATAACGCCTGACAAGCCAGAGCCGTTAGCGGGCTTTTCTCTGAAGGTTTCCAAACCACGGGGTTACCACAAACGATGGCCAAGCACGTATTCCAAGACCACACCGCCACAGGGAAGTTAAAGGCAGTAATCACGCCGACCACACCTAGTGGATGCCAGCTTTCCATCATACGGTGACCGGGACGCTCGGAGGCAATCGTCAACCCATAAAGCTGACGTGACAAGCCCACCGCAAAGTCACAGATATCGATCATTTCCTGGACCTCTCCTTGGCCCTCGGCAATGATTTTTCCAGCCTCGTAAGACACCAAACGCCCTAAGGCCTCTTTTTCCTTGCGTAGCTCTTCGCCTAACAGACGAATTAACTCACCGCGACGAGGTGCTGGAACAGTACGCCATGCTTTGTAGGCCTCTTTAGCCCGCGCAACGGCAGCATCCACATCCTCTGGTTGGTGCATTGTGAGTTCACCAATCAATTGCCCATCAATAGGGGAGTGAACCGCTAAGGAGCCGCCCTTAACTTGTTTGGGATCTACCCCTAAGCGGTCTAACAATTGCTCAACTTGCATGACTGTTCCTCATAAGAAATTAGCAATGACATCGTTCATTGGCTTCGTGTTGGGCTAAGACTACTATTTTCATTTTAAGAATATCACTTTCTAATTAGAAATTTCATTGATGCAGGGAAAACACTAAGCGATTTTATTTCGAATAATGAAAATAATGAGAGTTCATAAAAAATCATTTTTATTCATCAGCGACTCTTCCATCATTGCGAAAGCATCCTTACTCGGAGTTCGTAGTCTATGTCGGCTTCTCATTACGATGTCATCATTGTGGGCGGTGCTGCAGTAGGTAGCGCAGCGGCTTATTTTCTTACTGCTAATCCTGATTTCAATGGCAGCGTCTTGGTCATAGAAAAAGATTTCACCTACCAATATTGCGCTACTACCCTGTCGGCAGCCTCTATACGCCATCAGTTCTCCACACCAGAAAACATCCAAATGTCCCTATTTGGAACCCAATTTCTGCGAGACTTTGCCACAACGATGCAAGTGAATAACGACAGTCCAGATCCTGCTTTCCACGAAGGGGGTTATCTCTTTTTAGCGAATACAGACAGCGGCAAGCACATTCTGCAACAGAACCTCGTTACTCAACTCAAAGAAGGTGCTGACTTGGCGTTGTTAGATCCTGCTGAAATTAAAGCGCGTTTCCCTTGGCTACATACCGAAGACCTCACAGCCGGTACGCTGGGTTTGAGTGGCGAGGGCTGGCTCGATGCCTATGGCATGATGCAAGGCATGCGCCGCAAAGCCATCGACCAAGGGGCTAAATATTTACAAGCTACCGTGGTAGATGTAGAAAAACAGGGGGCTAAAGTCACCGGAGTCCTCTTAGATAATGGCGAGCGCTACAACTGTGGTCAGCTCATTAATGCTGCCGGTTTAGGCGCCCGTCAGCTCAGTGAAAACATGGGCATCACTATCCCGCTTGAATACAAAAAGCGCTCCGTCTTTTATTTCCAAAGCCCTGTTGAACTGCCTAATTGCCCTATGACCATTGATCCTACAGGTGCCTACTTTAGGCCCGAGGGAGATGGCTACATTGCCGGCATCGCCCCCCCAGAAGATCAAGATCCGGAATGCACTGATTACGAGCCACAACACGAATTATTCGAAGAGTTGTTATGGCCCATTCTCGCCGAGCGCGTGCCCGCCTTTGAAGCGTTGCGTTTAATACGCAGCTGGGCGGGTCATTACGATATGAACACGCTCGACCAGAACGTCATCATTGGTTTACACCCTGCTATTCACAACGTGTTTTTTGCTAATGGCTTTAGTGGCCATGGCATGCAGCAAGCGCCGGCCGTTGGTCGTGCGTTAAGCGAACTCATCATCTACGGTCAATTCAGAACACTGAACCTACACCGTTTAGGGTGGGAGCGCATCTTAGAGCAAAGGCCCATCATTGAACTAAACGTCGTTTAGGGCCAATGCGACCAGGCGTGTGGTGGCACAACTCAATCACATCACCACATGCTTTTCCGAAAACCGAGGAGACAACCATGAAAAAAAGTTTACGTCTGCACGCTGTTGCGCTTGCATTAACGTGCGCTCTGCCTTTTGGCTTGCAAGCTAAAGAGGTGGTGAAGATTGGAGTTGCCGGACCGTTTACAGGCGCTAACGCGGCCTTTGGTGATCAGCTTTGGATTGGTGCCACCGCCGCCGCTAAAGCCATTAACGATGCGGGTGGGATTAATGGCAAAGAATTGGTTCTGGTAAAAGCCGATGACGCGTGCGAGCCCAAACAAGCTGTAGCCGTAGCGAACCGTCTGGTGGATGAGGATAAGGTAGATGCCGTTCTAGGCCATTTCTGCTCCTCTAGTACGCTACCCGCCTCTGAGATCTATGACGATGCAGACATTATCTCAATGGCAACCGGATCGACTCACCCCGATGTAACCGAGCGTGGTCTTCCTACTGTTACTCGTATTTGTGGTCGCGATGACCAACAGGCCACCGTGATTGGTGACTTTATTTCCAACACCCTGAACGCCAAACGCATCGCTGTTATTCATGACAAAGACACCTACGGCCGTGGTCTAGCGGAGAGCACTCGCGATGTGGTGAAAACCCACGGTACCGAAACCGTTCTGTTTGACGGCGTAAACCGCGGTGAGCGCGACTACAACGCATTAGTGACCAAGATCCGTGCTGCTGAAGTAGATGCCGTGTTCTTTGGTGGACTCTACGCCGAGGCGGGTACGCTGGTACGTCAAATCCGCGAGCAAGGTCTAGAAATGCCTTATGTGTCTGATGACGGTATTGTGGATCCTGCCTTTGTGACCTCTGCGGGTGGTCCACAGTATGCCAAAGGGGTGTACATGGGCTTCCCACGTGATCCACGCAACATGGAAAGCAGTAAACCCGTTATCGAACAGCTCTCCGCTGCTGGTCAGAAATCCGATGGTTTCACCCTTTATGCCTATGCAGGTATCCAAGCACTGTCCGCGGCTCTGGCCGGCACAAACAGTAAAAGCGGTACTGAGCTAGCCAAATGGCTAGAGAACAACGCGGTGGACACTGTTCTAGGTCGTAAAGAATGGGATGCCAAAGGTGATCTAAAAGAACCCGATTACGTGATGTACCAGTGGGATGACAAGGGCGGCTACGGCGAGCTCAACTAATCTTCCCATTCGTTTCCTACATCGAGTTACGGCTCGATGTAGGACTTAGCCGTATCGGTAACAGGAGACTTACTCATGGACAGCTACATTCTGGGCCAACAGCTGATTAATGGTTTAACCCTTGGCTCAATCTATGGCTTAATTGCCGTGGGTTACACCATGGTCTATGGCATCATCGGCATGATTAACTTCGCTCATGGTGACATTTATATGGTGAGCGCTTATATCAGTGCCATTACCTTGGCGGTGTTGACCTTCTTCGGCATTCAATCGGTGCCCTTTGCCCTGATCACCACTCTGATTGTCACGATGATCATCACCGGACTGTATGGATGGTCTATAGAACGTACCGTGTATCGCCCCTTGCGCGGCACCACTCGCCTGGCCCCCCTGATTACCGCCATTGGGGTTTCTTTGGTCCTACAAAACTACGTACAACTGGCACAAGGTCCCAACGTACAAGGTGTTCCCACCTTAATTGAAGGCAGCCTACGCTTAGGCAGCGCCACCGATTTCGTACAAATCAAATACATGAATCTGATCATTATCGTGGTCAGCTTCATTGCCATGGCCGCACTCACTTGGTTAATTCATAACACCAGCATGGGGCGTCAGTCCCGCGCCACCCAACAAGACAGAAAAATGGCCACGATGCTGGGTGTCAATACCGGTCGTGTTATTTCCCTGGTGTTTGTGATGGGCTCAGCCTTAGCCGCGATTGCAGGGGTGCTGGTCACCATGAACTACGGTTCTTTTGACTTTTATGTGGGCTTTATTATTGGCATCAAGGCCTTTAGTGCTGCAGTACTAGGCGGCATCGGATCCTTGCCTGGTGCAATGTTAGGTGGACTACTACTCGGCATTTTAGAGTCCGTGTTCTCAGGCATGGTCAGCACCGATTACAAAGACGTATTCGCCTTTAGCATTTTAGTCTTGGTCTTAATCTTTAAGCCCAGTGGCTTACTGGGACGCCCCGCTGTAGAGAAGGTATAACTATGAATACGCTTGCTCACTCTTCCGCTTCACCGGTCACACAGTCTTCCATCAATGTCTTGCATTCATTTAAAGATGCACTGACAGCAGGTGTACTCACCCTGATCGTTCTAGGCCCTATCACCAACCTCGTTCTTGATCAGTATGATTTTAATTTTATGCCTTGGCGCGAACCTGTTTTTCTAAACGGGATCTACATGGCGTTGCTGGTCTTTATTGTACGTTTTGTGGTGTCACTGCTGGCTCAGAGCCGGCAAGGAGCTCAATTTCTCTCTCTATTTAGTCGCGCCACCGACAACGGCGTACAAGTCGAATCACGCCAAGCGCCTCCCACCAAAAAGACACTGACTGTTTTAGGTAGCTGCTTGGCGGCCAGCGCCGTGCTCATGTTGTTGGGCTTTAGCGGCATGATTCCTATAGGAGCTGCCTCCGCCCTCGTGCTCATGGTGTTGTTTACCTTATTCGCTTATGGCATCAGCATTCCCAAACCAAAAAATCAAGCCAACAGCTGGCGCTACCTGGTGCCCTTACTCTTTATCCTCGGTTTTTTACTCCCCATTGCTCTGAATCATTGGCAGCTCTTACCCAAGGTTTGGCTAAGCAACCTGACCCTTGCCCTAATTTATGTGCTGCTCGGCTTAGGTCTTAATATTGTGGTGGGCATGGCGGGGTTACTTGATCTGGGCTTTGTGGCTTTTTACGCAGTGGGAGCTTACTTTTTAGCTTTAGGTTATCAATATTTTGATATGGGCTTTTGGACGGCCTTAGCCTTGGCGCCTATTTTGGCCGCCATCAGCGGTGCTATTCTCGGCTTTCCGGTCTTGCGTATGCATGGTGACTACTTGGCCATAGTGACCTTAGGTTTTGGTGAGATTATCAGACTGGTGCTGACTAGTTGGGCAGATGTTACCGGAGGTCCTAACGGTGCCTCAGCCCCTAGTCCGACCTTGTTTGGTTTAGAGTTCTCACGCCGTGCCAGTCAAGACGGACAGACTTTTCACGAATACTTTGGCATTCCCTACAGCAGCGACTACAAATCTCTTTTTATCTACGTCATTTTGTTCTTGATGGTGGCCATTTCCTTGCGCTTTTTTAATCGCTTGCGTTATATGCCACTGGGCCGCTCTTGGGAGGCATTGCGTGAAGACGAGATTGCCTGTCGTTCCTTGGGGATTAACCACGTTAACGTCAAATTATCCGCTTTTATGATGGGGGCAGTAGCGGGCGGTTTTGCTGGCGTGTTTTTCGCTGCCTACCAGGGCTTTATTAACCCCACCTCTTTTAACTTTTTTGAATCCGTACTGATTTTATCTATTGTGGTGTTAGGTGGCATGGGCTCCATGCTAGGGGTGATTATTGCCGCCCTGGTGCTGACCTTGTTACCAGAGCTATTACGTGATTTTGCCAACTATAGGGTATTGGTCTTTGGTGTGCTTATGATTCTGATGATGATTTGGCGTCCTCATGGATTAATTCGTGCCCGTCGCCCGTCTTTTGCAGGAGTGAAATCATGACCACAACCTCACAACCCTCTGTACTCCTGAGTGTAGAAGGCCTAACACAACGCTTTGGCGGCATTATCGCCAATAACAATATTAGCTTTGACGTTAAAAAAGGTTCTGTGACCGCGTTGATTGGTCCAAATGGCGCAGGTAAAACCACAGTCTTTAATTGCATCACCGGCTTTTATCAGGCCACCTCCGGTACGATCCGTCTTTACCAAGAGGAGGGCAAATCCATCACCGTTGCTCAACTACTCAATCGCCCCTTTGTGGGTGGCTCCTATTTGGTCGCCCGAGCAGGTATTGCTCGTACCTTTCAAAACATTCGTTTATTCCAAGACATGACGGTTTTAGAAAACCTCTTAGTCGCGCAACATCGCCATTTAGATGGCAATCTTCTACGCGGCATGTTGGCCACGGTAGGCTTTGAAAAACGCGAGCAGCACGGTGTAGAGGTGGCCATGGAGTGGTTACGCCAATTGGATTTGGCGGAGGACGCCAACCGCCTGGCCGGAGAGCTTTCCTATGGTCGCCAACGCCGCCTTGAAATTGCGCGCGCCATGTGCACCAACCCAAAGCTCATCTGTCTTGATGAGCCTGCAGCAGGCCTTAACCCGGCCGAAACCGACAGGCTATCTGAGCTTATTTATATGCTGCGTGACCAACATGACGTCACAGTGCTACTCATCGAACACGACATGGGCTTAGTGATGGAGATCTCTGACCATGTGGTGGTCCTAGACCACGGCGAGGTCATTGCCAATAGCTCCCCAGAAGAAGCTCGCCAAAACCCCAAAGTGATTGCTGCTTACTTAGGTACGGAGACCATTGAATGAACCACCCTTTATTAGCTATTCGAAATGTTTGCAGTGGCTATGGCTCCATCCAAGTGCTACACGATGTCAGCCTGGATGTGTATCCGGGGGAAATTGTCACCCTCATTGGAGCCAATGGCGCAGGAAAGAGCACCCTGCTAATGAGTGTTTTTGGTGATCCTAAAATCACCCAAGGTGAGGTGATTTATGATGGCATTCGACTGGATCAGCTAGAACCCCATGAAATTGCCAAACAAGGTATCGCCCAAGTCCCCGAAGGGCGCCGCATCTTTCCTGCCATGACCGTAGAGGAAAACATTATTATTGGCACGCTGCCCATCGGCATGGAACATGCGGATCAAGATAAAGCCGATATGTTCGCCCTATTCCCACGCCTTAAAGAGCGTCGTAATCAACGAGCTGGAACGTTGTCCGGTGGTGAACAACAAATGCTTGCCATGGCTCGCGCCTTGATGTCTAGACCTCGTACAATATTATTGGATGAACCAAGTCTTGGCTTAGCCCCACTAGTGGTCAAGCAAGTCTTCGACATCCTCAAAGACATTACCAGTTTGGGTAAAACCATATTTTTAGTCGAGCAAAACGCCTTTCACGCGCTCTCTCTAGCTAACCGTGCTTACGTGCTCGTCAATGGACGTATTTCCATGACCGGCAGTGGTGCCGAGTTACTTGCCAACCCCGAGGTCAGAGATGCCTACTTAGGTGGTAAGAAAGTACGTTAGGCGCTCATTCGCTCGTCTTTTTTGTATTAAAGGACTATTTATAGTGACTCTAAGTGCCATAAAATCTGGCGCCACAGCTCTGGCCGATCGCTTGCGTAGCTTACGTCTACAACGCGGTTGGACGTTGGACCAGGCCAGCAAAGCCAGCGGTGTAGCTCCCTCCAGCCTTTCAAAAATAGAAAATGGTTTAAGCTCGCCCACCTATGATGTTTTACTGCGCTTAGCCCGCGGTTTCAATCTAGACGTTGCCGAGCTCTTTGTTCCGGCCCAAGAACACATGGGTGCTGGACGTAGAACCATTGAACGCAAAGGCAATGGAGAGCGACACGAAACCCCTATGTACGAACACCTCGTACTCTGCTCACAACTGGCAAATAAACGCATGATGCCATTTATTACGCGCATCAAAGCCCGCGGCGTTACCCCAAACGAAGGTTGGAGTCGCCACGAAGGTGAAGAATTTGTTTATGTATTAAGCGGGGAAATAGAGCTGCATACCGAGTTCTATCAACCCGCCACGCTTAGTCCAGGTGACTGCTTTTATATCGATAGCCGCATGCAACATCGGGTCATCAATGCCACAGATGAAGATGCCTCCGTAATGTGGATTAGCACCAAACCTGATCTAGTTGAGTAAACCCATTTCCCCACGGGAGCCATCGCAATGATCCACACAGCTTTACGTACACTCTCGGCAGAACAAACCGCTCAGGCTCTGCCCTACCCTGAGCTCGTTGAATATTTAATCCAGGCAGCGCAAGACCATGCCGCCGGATTAATCGTGACCCCTACACGACAAGCCCTGCCTTTCCCAAATGGCGGCACCCTGTTATCTATGCCTGCAACCGCCAAAGACATAGGGGTGCATAAGCTGGTCAACGTGATGCCCCATAACGCCGAGCATCATCTCCCCGTTATTCAGGGATTAGTTTGCGCCTATGATGGTGAGACAGGACGCCCTCTAGTTGTTTTGGATGGCCCCACTGTCACAGAGCGTCGTACTGCAGCGGTATCGATGATGGGCATTAAGCTCTTGTGGGATACGCCCAAGCACGTAGCCGTAATAGGTACTGGCGTCCAAGCTCTAGGTCATGTGGAAGCCCTATTTAGCCTCTACCCCTCGGTGCAGATCGCTTTGCTTGGGCGTCACCTAGAACGCGCCCAAGCCCTCATCGCACGATTGGATCCTCACCTACAAACACAGATCCAAGCAGTAGAATCCATCCCAGAGGATGTCGATGTGGTTATCACCGTGACCAGCAGTTCAAGACCTGTCTACCACGAAGCAGCCCGTGCTGATCGTCTTTTGATCGCCGTCGGCGCCTATACACCACAAATGGCAGAAATTGAAGCAGAAACCGTGCTTGCCAGCCGTATTTATGTGGATGAGCCCGGGGGCGCTGCTCACGAGGCCGGAGACCTATTACAGGCTAAAGTTAACTGGGATCAAGTTCAGCCCATCGTTGCCGCCCTAGAGCATAAACCTGAGGGCCAAGCCTTACTCTATAAATCTGTAGGCTGTGCCGCCTGGGATTTGGCCGCCGCCCGCTGTGCGCGTGAACAGATAGAGGGGAAAGACACGTAAAGACCCGCTGAGCTTTTTCAGATAGAGCGCCAAACCGATCTCCACTAAAACCTATTCATCCAAAAACCCTGGATCCAAAGGGTATTTGATTAAATACAGATCACCATCAATACAAAACCCTGGATCCAAAGGGCATTTGAGTAAACACAGACCGCCATCAATACAAAAGCCCGGATCCAAAGGGTATTCGATTTAAATACAAATCGCCATCAATACAAAAAGCCGCTGCAGCTATTGGAGAGTTCTCAAAGGGATACGTTTTTTATCCTATTGAATTCAGCTCACAATAAACTGCAGCGGCTTTTTTGTGCCCTACCAGAGTCATATTGACCCTGGTAAAGACGAGTCTCCAGGCCTGATCGAGCTGGAGACTGGTTTTAAGCGTTTAAACCAAACGTCCGTGACAGTGTTTGTACTTTTTGCCACTACCACATGGACAGTTTTCGTTACGACCTACGCGTGGTACCTCTTGCTCTTCGGCGGGGGTTTCGCCCGTCGCAATGCCAGGGTCTTCGCCGCTTAACGCCGCATCATAATCTGCGTGATGGTAGCTTACGTTTTCGAGCTCCGGAGCGGCTGCGGGTTCGGCTGGTTGTTGTGGGGCCGACTGAATTTGTACCGTTAACAAGGTTTTGATGACCTCGTCACGAATACGATCGAGCAAATCCGAGAACAGCTCAAAGGCCTCGCGCTTGTATTCCTGTTTAGGATCTTTTTGCGCATAACCACGTAAGTGAATCCCTTGACGCAAGTGGTCTAAGGCCTGCAAATGACCACGCCACTGTGTGTCGACGGATTGCAGCATAATAGCGCGCTCAAAATTGCCCCATTGCTCTGCACCGACCAGGGCGATTTTCTCGTCCAGAGCCACTTTGGAGGCCTCTACAACGCGCTCTAAGAGGTCTTCCTCGGTCAAGTGGGTTTCTTTTTCTACCATGCCCACCAAATCCATTTCCAAGTGGAATTGTTTGGCTAGGCCCTCTTGTAGACCTTTGATGTCCCACTGCTCTTCCATACTTTCCTCTGGAACGTATTGGTGGAAGAAGTCAGTGACAGACGCCTGACGCATAAAGGCAATATTTTCGGTGATGTCCGCGGACTCGAGAACCTCGTTACGTTGGGCATAGATCACCTTACGCTGATCATTCGCAACGTCATCAAACTGCAAGAGCTGTTTACGAATGTCAAAGTTACGGGCCTCGACTTTACGTTGTGCAGATTCGATAGAGCGTGTCACCATGCGCGCCTCGATGGGCTCGCCTTCGGGTAAGCGCAAGCGCTCCATGATGTTACGTACGCGATCACCCGCAAAAATACGCATCAAGGAATCGTCTAAAGACAGATAGAAGCGTGAGGAACCGGGGTCACCCTGACGACCCGCTCGACCACGTAGCTGGTTGTCAATACGACGGGATTCGTGACGCTCTGTACCAATAATACGCAAACCGCCGGCTGCTTTAACCTGCTCGTTAATGGGTTTCCATTCGGCACGAATGGCCTCAATGGCTTGGGCTTTTTGTTCAGCGCTCAAGTTTTCATCGTGCTGGATCTCGGAGATTTGACGCTCGATGGAGCCACCCAACACAATATCCGTACCACGACCGGCCATGTTTGTGGCGATGGTGATGCTGCCGGGTTTACCGGCATCCGCCACAATCTGTGCCTCGCGCTCGTGTTGCTTGGCGTTTAGCACCTCGTGCTTTAAACCTGCCTGCTGCAATAAACCAGACAGTAGTTCGGAGTTTTCAATACTGGTCGTACCCACCAAAACAGGTTGGCCACGACTGTAGCAGTCCTTGATGTCCTCTAGGATGGCATTGAATTTTTCTTTGTCGGTTTTGAAAACCTGATCGTTTTGATCCACACGAACCATAGGACGGTTAGTAGGAATCACCACGGTTTCTAAGTTGTAAATTTCCTGGAACTCAAAGGCCTCGGTGTCCGCCGTACCCGTCATACCACCCAGCTTGTCGTACATACGGAAGTAGTTCTGGAAGGTAATCGACGCCATGGTCTGGTTTTCTGGCTGAATTTCTACGTTTTCCTTGGCCTCTACCGCCTGGTGTAGACCCTCGGACCAACGTCGACCTGACATTAGGCGGCCAGTAAATTCATCCACAATGACGATTTCACCGTTCTGCACCACATAATGCTGGTCGCGGAAAAACAGCGTATGCGCACGTAAAGCCACCATAATATGGTGCATAAGCGAAATATGGCGTGGCTCGTAGAGCGACTCGCCCTCGGGCAACAGCCCCATTTCTGTCAGAATTTGTTCGGCTTTTTCGTGACCGGCCTCGGAGATATGTACCTGCTGGGCCTTTTCATCTACCCAGTAATCCCCTTCGGGCTCAGGCTCTTGGGGCTTGGGTTCCTCGGTCATGCGCGTTAGCATCGGTGGCACGGCATTGATGGCCTGATACAAGGTCGTGTTGTCATCAGCCTGACCGGAGATAATCAACGGAGTACGTGCCTCGTCAATGAGAATGGAGTCCACCTCATCCACAATGGCAAAATACAAACCACGCTGACGGCGCTCATCGGCTTGATATTCCATGTTGTCACGTAAATAATCAAAGCCAAATTCGTTATTCGTACCGTAGGTGATATCGGACTGGTACGCTGCCTTTTTTTCCTCGTTAGGCTGGTTTGGTATCACCACGCCTACGGACATCCCTAAAAAGTTATAGAGTTTGCCCATGGTCTCTGCGTCACGGCGAGCCAAGTAATCGTTGACCGTTACAACATGCACCCCTTTACCGGTCAGCGCATTTAGGTAAACCGCCAAGGTCGCCATTAAGGTTTTACCCTCACCGGTACGCATCTCGGCGATTTTGCCATTATGCAAAGCAATCGCACCTAGCATCTGCACATCAAAGTGTCGCATGTTATAGACACGCTTAGACGCCTCGCGTACTACTGCGAAAGCTTCTGGCAACAGAGAGTTCAACGATTTACCATCGGCTAGCCGCTGGCGGAACTCGTCTGTTTTAGCCTGCAAGGCCTGGTCATCCAGCGCCTCGTATTCGGATTCAAGCGCGTTGATTTGTGCAACTTGCTTGCGGTACTGTTTAAGCAGCCTATCGTTGCGACTGCCAAAAAGCTTTCTGAGCAAAGAAACCATTCTTATATCGTCTAGGTAAGATTCACAGTGCACACGACAAATAAACCGGTGCACACACTCCCATTCCTATTATTCGGGTTAAGAGAAAACTGGCAACATAACAATACAGTTTAACTCAGCTTGATGCCAATGGTATTATTCTGTTTTTGCAGACTGTGCAACCAGACTACCAGAATGACCTTGTGGTAGGAACAACATCGGGTCTAATGCCTGGTTTTCAAGACGCACCTCGAAGTGCAAATGTGCCCCCGTGGTTCTACCTGTGGCACCTACACGAGCAATCATCTGCCCTTTTTCTACCACATCTCCCAAACGCACCACAATGGATGAAGCATGCGCATAGCGTGTAATCAAACCATCGCCATGTGTGATTTCTACTGTTTTGCCATAGCCGCTTAGGTAGCGGGCCTCTGTCACTATACCACCCGATGCAGCCACTATAGGTGTGCCCACAGGAGCGGAAAAATCCATGCCTTCGTGCATTTTGTGGCGCCCTGTGATGGGATGACGACGCCAGCCAAAGTTAGAGGTGGCGTAGCTGACATCCACAGGATGTGCTGCGGGAAAACGAGCTTGATTCGCTAAACGATGGCTTAACACGGTATCTAACATCGTGAGCCAGTCTTGGCGTTGTGATAAGCTATGATTTAAGTCATCTAATTGACGCCCTAGGTCTTGGGCTGTACTGACCACAGGGTAGTCTTCCCCCATGTCCATTTGCTGTGTGACCTCTGGGTCGGTATACATCACCCCAGCTGAGTCCGCCACACGGCGACCTAGCTGTTCCATTTCGATGACCTTAGCCTGTAAATCACCGACCCGCTGCGCCAGTTGCTGTACGCTTTGTTGCAAATATAAGGCATCACGCTCTTGGGCCTGATTCAGCAGTTCTAACTGTTCAGGGGCTAATTGCTTAACGTTTAGCTTGGATTGCACCAGGGCGCCTGCACCTGCCGACAGGCTAACGCCCGCCACAACCAATACTAAACGCCCAAGCCAGCTGCGATGTGCTGTCTTCATGTTTAATTTCATTAAAATAAATAATCCTTTATGTCTAGGGCCTTTTTTCAACGCTTCAATACGCGATCTAATGAACCTGCCAGCCCAGTAATGGGGTGGTTAGCCAAAGATCCGCAACAGCTACTGCAAACCGCACAACGCTATTTGCAGCTAGAGCAGTTGGTTCAACAGAACCTGCCCTCGGGCCTGCGTCATTGCAAAGTGGCCCATATAGATAGACAAACGGTAGTTCTAGCAGTTCCCAGTGCCGCCCATGCGAATAAGTTACGACAATTAACACCCACTCTGTTACAGCGCCTACAACAGCATAAATGGCAGCTTAATCAAATACAGATACAAATCCAATCCGTACTTTTTACAGGGGTAAAACCCTTAGGTGAAGTCCGCAAGGGAGGGGCGGGCATTGATGCGACAGGGCTAGAAGCCTTTGAACAACTAAGAAAAGAGTTAGATGCCGGGCCGTTGGCCTCTGCGGTGCAACGACTGGTGGCCCGCCATCAAAACAAAAAGGCTGAATCCGAGTGACTCAGCCTTAAAAAACCACAATAGGCTATGAAAGTTTCCATTCGCGCACATAAGGCTGCGAAGCCGTTTCGTGCTCGGCGTAATTAACCAATTCCCAGCTGTCTTTGGCCGCCAATAAGGCACGGGCTAATTGGTTATTTAAGCCATGACCTGATTTACACGCCACATAGCGCGCTACCAAAGGATGACCAATTAAGTATAAATCACCAATGGCATCTAGGATTTTGTGTTTGACGAACTCATCATCATAACGCAAGCCGTCCGAGTTCAATACGCGGAATTCATCCATCACAATGGCGTTGTCTAAACTACCACCACGAGCCAAGCCCGCTGCACGCATGGCCTCTACGTCACTGGCAAACCCAAAGGTGCGAGCACGAGCGATTTCTTTCACGTAGGAATCTTTGGCAAAGTCTATTTCGGCAAAGTTAGCAGTCGCATTGATGGCGGGATGCTGGAAATCGATAGAAAACTGTAAAGCAAAGCCGTCATAGGGTTCTAAACGAGCCCATTTTAAATTAGCGCCCTCGCCCTCACGCACCTCGATGGGTTTTAACACGCGCAAGAATTGTTTAGGGGCGTCCTGTTCGGCCAAGCCAGCCGAACGCAATAGATACACAAAGGTACCTGCACTGCCGTCCATAATAGGGACTTCTTCGGCGGAAATATCAATATGCAAATTATCTATGCCTAAACCGGCTAAGGCTGACATTAAATGTTCGACCGTAGAAACACGTACACCGTCTTTTTGCAAAACAGAAGCCATGGTTGTACCGCCCACTAAATGGGCCTGGGCAGGAATGTCTACCACCTGTGGCAGGTCAATACGGTGAAATACAATGCCCGTATTCGGAGCGGCCGGACGCAAGGTGATTTCCACCAAACGACCAGAGTGGAGCCCTATTCCTTTAGTACTTACTGTTTTAGAGATAGTGCGCTGACGTAACATAAATAAATGCAATAAAAAAATAAAGAACTATTCGATTATAAAGGTTTTTTCGCAACAGTAGCCAACAAGGGCCGAAGCCCTGGTTGGCTATGCGAGAGCTTACCTATCGGGGAATAGGTATTTAGTCTGCCTGTTTACGCAAGTACGTAGGAATATCAAAACGATCCATGCCAGAGGTTTCTAAGGCACGAACCTGTGATGAGGCCTCTGTACTACGAGTACGCATAACCGAAGGCACTGCTGGTATTTCTGGTTCTGCGACTTTGCTTGCAGCCGGCTGAGCTTCTGGTGCAGTAGGTTCGTCATCAGTACCTGTACGTAGTGCAGGCTCTGCGGCCGGTGTAGTGACTAGCTGCGGACGAGCCTGGGGACGCCCCAAACCTGTAGCGACTACAGTAACACGTAGGCTATCACCCATGCTGTCATCGTAAGCTGTACCAAAGATCACATGGGCGTCCTCGGCGGCGTAGCTCTGGATAATATCCATGATTTCGCGGGTTTCGCGTAGTTTCAAATCGCGACCAGCTGTAATATTTACCAACACACCACGAGCACCGTGTAGGTCCACACCCTCGAGTAATGGACAAGCAATCGCACGCTCAGCGGCTTCGCGGGCACGACCTTCGCCAGATGCCACGGCTATACCCATCATGGCTTGACCTTGCTCACCCATAATGGTTTTCACGTCCTCGAAGTCAACGTTAACGTTACCTTCGACATTGATGATTTCCGCAATCCCGGCACACGCGTTGTGCAATACATCATCGGCAACTTTGAAACAGTCTTCTTGGGTTGCATCCTCGTCCATCAAGTCGTAGAGGTTTTCGTTCAGAACGACGATGAGCGAGTGCACATGTTTGGAGAGCTCTTCGATCCCGGCATTCGCGGTGTTCATGCGACGACGGCCCTCGAAGTTAAAGGGTTTAGTCACCACACCTACCGTCAAAATCCCAAGCTCTTTGGCGACCTCGGCCACAATGGGGCTAGCACCTGTACCAGTACCACCACCCATGCCTGCGGTAATAAATACCATGTGGGCACCGTCTAGGACTTTACGAATTTCATCACGAGCTGTTTCTGCAGCGGCACGGCCTTGTTCAGGTTTAGCACCTGCACCTAGACCTGATCGCCCTAAAGCGATTTGTATAGGGGCCTCGCTGCTGGCCAAAGCCTGAGCATCTGTGTTGGCACAGATAAACTCTACGCCCTGCACGCCTGAGTGAATCATATGGGTGACCGCATTACCACCTGCACCACCCACACCAATCACCTTAATTACGGTGGAATTACCGTGTGTATCTAGTATTTCAAAGTTCATCATCTCGATTCCCTCGCATATTTATCATGGCAAGAAATTGTCTTGCCTCCCCGATTAGTTGTTATCTGTTCAGTTACTGCTCTTTACAAAAAAGCGGCTTAATTCATAAACCACTCTTTGGCTCGTGAGAACATATCCTGCAAACGACCTTTTTGCCGTGCGACTTTACGCCCCCTGCCATGTTCACGGCGAGCTTGGCTCAAGAGCCCCATCGCAGTGGAAAAGCGCGGGTTGCGCATCATGTCTGCTAAGCTGCCATGGTAGATGGGCATTGCCACCCGGACTTGTTTTAAAAACACGTCCTCGGCAAGTTCAACGATCCCTGGCAATAAGGCCGTACCCCCGGTAATAACCACCCCAGAGGCCAATAGGTTTTCATAACCCGATTCGCGTACGCTGTGTTGCACCAATTGAAACAATTCTTCAAGTCGTGGTTCAATCACAGCGCCTAAAGCATGACGTTTTACCTGTCGATTTGGTCTATCGCCCAAGCCTGGAACCTCGAGGAGTTCTTCTGGGCTAGCATTGGCTTCGCGGGCCAATCCATAGCGCAATTTGATTTCCTCAGCATCCGGCATGGGTGTACGCAACATGGTTGCGATATCACTGGTGATTTGATCCCCAGCAATAGGAATAACGTGCGTATGACGTATGGCACCACCGGTATAAATGGCTATATCTGTGGTACCACTTCCTATGTCGACCAACACCACGCCTAATTCTTTTTCATCGTCCGTGAGGCACGCTGTGCTGGATGCCAAAGGCGCCAACATGAGCTCTTGTACCTCTAGACCACAACGACGCACACAGCGTTCGATGTTTTGTACTGCAGATGAGGCTGCGGTCACGATGTGCACGCGAACCTCTAGTCTAAAGCCACTCATTCCTACTGGTTCTCTGATGCCCTCTTGGGCGTCTACAAAGAACTCTTGTTCCAGCACGTGGAGCACTTGCTGGTCCATCGGAATGTTCACTGCCTGGGCTATTTCTACTACGCGTGATACATCAGCCGCTGTGACCTCTTTGTCCTTAACAGCTACCATACCACTAGAATTGAGACTAGCAATGTGATTTCCGGAAACACCAGTATAAACACCACCTATTTTGCAGTCCGCCATCAATTCGGCTTCTTCGAGAGCACGCTGAATGGAGTTAACCGTGGCCTCTATATTGACCACCACCCCTTTACGCATCCCCATCGATTCGTGCTGCCCCAAACCTAAGACCTCGAAGCGCCCCTCAGGCAGCACCTCGGCCACCACCGCCACCACTTTACTGGTACCGATATCTAATGCAACGATAAGATCCTTATTATCACGGGTCATATGTTTTTATATTCACTCACTGGTTTCTGATGGAGCTAGTCGAATGGCAAAGCCATTGCCATACCGTAAATCAGCACTCTGTATAGAACGGCCATCTAAACGTTCAACCAACGCTGGCCAGGCCTGCACAAAGCGCTCTAAGCGCAGCGCAAAGTCCCTGGTCCGCGATGTTCCGTGCAAATCGGCAATATCAGCGGCAGGGTCTCGTCCCAACTGCAAACGCATGCCGTCTGATAAGACAACCTCCCACGCATAACGTGGGCTTAAATGGAACTGCTGGATACTCACGCCCAAAGGCGTCAACCACTGGGTGACCTCGGCATAACGCTGTACAGCCAAGCGCTCAGAGTTATCTGGACCGCTCAGTTGTGGCAAAACTGTACCGTCGGTCAGCACGGCCTCGTTAGCGGCAAAAGGTTCCCCCCATGTATTGATCATATCGGTTTCATTCCAATATGCCATCGGTTGGTGTTCTTCTATTTTAACCTGTAATGTGTTTGGCCAAACCCGTCTGACTTGGGCTTTACGCACCCAAGGAGCAGATTCAATGACATTGCGTGATTTTTCTAGGTCTATAGTAAAAAAATTGCCTTGTAATTGCCCCGCAATGGTCGCACTCACGGCCGTAGGTGTGACATATACCAAGGCCTCGTTATTTACGCCCTCGATTTGCACTGTATTGACAGCAAAATAAGGCAGCCGAATCACCCACATCACTAAGCTGCCTAATAAGGCAGCCACAGCCAACACGGCTAACAAATTAGCCAGTTGATTGATATAGCGATAGTCTAGGCGAAAGCCCGATAAATAACGATGCATCGCAATTACAACCTAGCCACCGCTTTGAGTTTTAAACTGGCGGATTGAATCAGCTGCAAGCACAGTTGCTCGTAGCTTAGACCCTCGGCCTTTGCCGCCATCGGTACTAATGAATGGCTTGTCATTCCGGGAGAGGTGTTAACCTCGAGCAGCCACGGCTTTTGTTCCGCATCTAACATGAAGTCTACTCGGCCCCAACCTTCGCAGCCCACGGCCAAATACGCCAAGCGTGCATATTCACGGATTTGGTCGCTGAGCTCTTGATCCAGTGGTGCAGGGCAAAAATACTGCGTATCGTTGCTGTAGTATTTATTTTCAAAATCGTAATTACCGTCGGGTGCGGCAATTTCAATAATAGGCAAAGCACGGGCCTGGTCCCCTGTGCCAATCACCGGAACCGTCAGCTCTCGTCCTTCGATGAATCGTTCCGCCAAGACAGCCGTGTCAAACTTAGCCGCTACCGCATAGGCTGCATCGATTTGATCGGCCTGCTCTATACGACTAAAACCGACCGTGGAGCCTTCATGAGCTGGCTTCATAATAAATGGCATAGGCAAACGATCACTCAAACCCACCAAATCCTGTTCGCTGGTAAGAACCGCAAACTCCGGAGTCGGCAAACCATGCTGCAACCACACGCGTTTGGTCATGACCTTGTCCATGGCCACAGCGGAAGCCATCGGGCCGCTGCCGGTGTATGGGATGTGTAATAGCTCTAAGGCCCCTTGTAGCGTGCCATCCTCGCCATAACGCCCGTGTAACGCAATAAAGACGCGATCAAATCCGGCTTGGGCTAGTTCCGCTAAACTTTGTTCTTGGGTATCAAATAAATGCGCATCCACACCCAAGTCACATAAAGCCTGATGCACCCCTGCACCCGACATTAAAGACACTTCGCGCTCGGCTGAGATTCCACCGTAAAGCACACCCACTTTACCTAATTCTTTCATGCTATATCCTTTAGTTCGGCAGCCACACGGCTGATGGACCCAGCCCCCATCAAGAGCACCACGTCCCCGTCGCGCACAAAATTATGGATGGCTTCAGGTAACTCCGCAACATCCTCTACAAAGACCGGTTCAACGCGACCAGCAACGCGTATAGCACGCGATAGCGCACGACCATCTGCTGCCACAATACGCTCTTCGCCTGCGGGATAGACCTCGGTCAATAACACCGCATCAGCCTGCCCTAAAACATTCACGAAGTCCTCAAAGCAGTCACGAGTTCGCGTGTAACGGTGTGGTTGGAAAGCAAGAACGATGCGTCGATCCGGCCATGCGCCGCGCGCGGCCGCTAAGGTGGCTTGCATTTCTACGGGATGATGACCATAGTCATCGACCACCGTGTACGAGCCACCACCTGCTTGGTCTGGCACGGGGAGGTCACCCACCTGCGCAAAACGACGCCCCACACCAGTAAAGGTGTCTAAGGCACTGGCGATCTGCTCATCCGAAACACCAAGCTCAGTAGCCACAGCAATCGCAGCTAGGGCATTCAATACATTATGGTGACCTGGCAGATTCAGACTAATCGATAATAAAGGAAGCTCACCCACACTGCTTTGACGAATCACATCAAACTGCATTTTCGTGCCTACATGACGTACATTTACAGCACGAACCTGAGCCTCGGTGTTTTCTATGCCATAGGTCGTCACTGGACGGGAAACAAAAGGAATGATTTCACGCACATAAGCATCATCTACACAGAGCACAGCGCTGCCATAAAAAGGCAGACGTTGGGTGAAATCAATAAACGCACTTTTCAACCTAGCCACATCATGGCCATAGGTATCCATATGGTCCACATCGATATTGGTGATGATGGCCATCACGGGCAACAAATTTAAGAAGGAAGCATCTGATTCGTCGGCCTCCACCACAATGTATTCGCCCTGCCCTAGGCGCGCATTGGCGCCCGCCGAGTTTAAACGCCCACCAATCACAAAGGTTGGATCTAAGTCCCCAGCGGCAAGCACACTAGCGACTAAACTAGTGGTCGTGGTTTTACCATGCGTGCCCGCAACCGCAATGCCACGCTTTAATCGCATCAATTCCGTCAACATCAAGGCGCGTGGCACCACTGGGATACGTAAGGCACGCGCCGCCAGCACCTCTGGATTCTCGTTACCAATCGCGGTAGAGACCACAATAGCGCCCATTCCCTTGACGTTCTCAGCGCGATGGCCAATCACAATGCGCGCACCCAGTTGTTCTAAACGGCGCGTCACGGCGGATTCCTGGATGTCTGAACCACTAATGGCATAGCCTAAGTTGAGCAATACCTCGGCGATGCCGCTCATTCCTGAGCCGCCAATGCCTACAAAGTGAATGTGTTGAATACGATGTTTCATGAATTTCCTTTGGCTAAACGTATACACGTATTAGCTATTTTCTCGGTGGCCTCTATTTGCGCATGTTGTTGCGCATGCACGGCCATCTGCATCAATTTTTCTCGGTCTAGCTCTTGTAGCCATTGTGCCAACCATTCAGCGCTTAATTCTGACTGGGGCTTTAACCAGGCCGCATCGCAATCACTGAGATAGCGAGCGTTGGCGGTTTGGTGGTCATCAATGGCGTGAGGTAGCGGTACAAACAAAGCCGCTACACCTACTGCCGCGACTTCGGCCACGGTCATTGCCCCGGCTCTGCATAGCACCACGTCCATCTGCGCCATGGTTTCCGCCATATCATCAATAAAACTGACGGCGTTGGCTTCCACATTCAAGGCTTGGTAAGCCTGCTGTACCGTATGTACATGGCTGTTTCCCGTTTGATGGGTAAGGATGGGACGCTGCGCTAGTGGTATCTGCGCCATGGCCTCTGGCACCACCTTGTTCAAAGGCGCTGCTCCCAAACTGCCACCTACTACCAAGACTCGTAAAGGACCGGTGCGTCGAGCATAGCGCTGCGCTGGTGGTGCCTTAGTCGTAAAGGCAGCACGTACTGGATTCCCCACCATCACAGCGCCAGACAAAGCACCTGGAAAGCCAACCAAGGTCTGGGCTGCAATTTTAGCCAAATACCGGTTCGCCGTGCCACCTATTGCATTCTGTTCATGAATTACCACAGGGATGCCCGCTAATTTGGCCATCACACCACCGGGAAAAGCCACATAGCCACCCATGCCTAGCACCACATCAGGCTGGCATTGTTTAATGGCTTTACGAGCCTGTAAGCACGCCTGCAACAACCGGAAAGGCAGCTTCACCAACGCCTCCAAGCCCTTGCCTCTGAGCCCAGAAAAGCGCAGTGGTAATAAAGGAAAGCCGTGTTCAGTAACTAGACCTCCTTCCATTTTTTCGGGATGTCCTAACCAATACACCCGCCAGCCTTGGGCTCGCAAGTAATGGGCCACTGCCAAGCCAGGCATAATATGCCCGCCTGTGCCACCTGCCATAATCAAAATAGAGCGACTCATTGTTATTTCCCCCGCATCAAACTACGGTTTTCATGATCCACTCGCAACAATAAAGCGATGGCAACCAAGTTCATAATAATGGCTGAGCCACCGTAGCTCACCAAGGGTAGGGTTAAGCCTTTGGTCGGCAACAGACCTAAACAAACCCCAATATTAATAAAGGTTTGTACCCCTAACCACACGCCCACCGCTTGGGCCACCATGGCATTAAATAGTCGTTCCATCGCAATGGCTTGGCGTCCTATTTCAAAGGCCCGCCATACGACAAAGGCAAATGCCAAGACTAATAGGGTCACCCCTACAAAGCCGAGCTCCTCGCCGATCACCGCTACAATAAAGTCGGTATGTGCTTCGGGTAAGTAATGCAGTTTTTCAATACTGGAACCCAACCCTACGCCAAACCACTCGCCACGCCCGAAGGCAATCAACGAGTGTGAAAGTTGGTAAGCGCTGCCGTAAACGTTTTCTGGTTTCCAGGGGTCTAGGTAAACAAACAAACGCTCTCTGCGCCACGGAGCAAACCAAATCAACGCCGCTCCAGCTCCACCAACCAGACCCACCATGCCTACCATCCAGCGTAGGGCTATCCCCCCTATAAACAACACGCCCATCGCAATAGCGGCGATCACCACAAAAGCCCCTAAGTCTGGCTCTAGGGCGAGCAGTAAGCCAACCACCCCCACCACAGCCAACATAGGCAAAAAGCCGCGGATGAATTCAGCCATATTGTCTTTTTTGTTTACCACATAAGCAGCAGAGAAAAGAATCATCGCCACTTTCATCAGCTCAGAGGGCTGAAAGTTCACTATGCCTAAGGGGATCCAGCGCCGCGCGCCGTTCACCTCCCGGCCTATGCCGGGAATCAGTACCACGATCAATAAGACCGTGGCCAAAATAAAGAGAGGAATAGTCAGCTTTTCCCACGCTTTCATGGGGATCAAGCTTGCCATCCCAGCCATCACCACCCCCAAGCTTAAAAACAGGGCATGACGAATCACAAAATAATAGTGACCATAACTTTTGTACTGCGGCCCATCTGCCAAAGCGATGGAGGCCGAATACACCATAAGCAAGCCAAAAGCAGCTAACAGCGCAATCACGGTCAGCAATGGCATATCCACCGTGGGTAGGGTCGTCCGCTCTGGGCGACGACCACGAAGAAAGCGAGGTGTTAAGGCTGAGATAAGACTCACGCGACCTCTCCTAAATCCAAAGCTAGCTCCGTGACGGCCTCTACAAAGCAATGACCACGTTCCATATAGTTTGCGAACATGTCCATGCTGGCACACGCCGGTGACAATACCACCGCGTCCCCCTCTGTGGCTAAATCAAAAGACTGTGCTACCGCATCATCTAAGCTTTGTGCAAAATAACGCGGCACCGAGACGCCTTCTAGCTGCTGGGCGATACGTTGCGCATCGCGCCCGATCAGCACGACCGCTTTGCACTCGCTTTGCTCCAACGCCTGAGCCAATGGAGTGAAATCTTGGCCTTTGCTTAGCCCACCAACGATCAGCACCAAAGGACGTGCCAAGCCTTGTAGCGCCGCTACCGTGGCGCCCACATTGGTCCCTTTGCTGTCATTAATAAAATCCACACCGCGCACTTGACGCACAAACTGACAACGATGGGGCTCTCCGTGATAAGAGCGCAAGGTGGTTAATATAGGCGCCCAATCCACACCTGCTGCATGCGCTAAGCTGAGCGCCGCTAAAGCATTGCTTAGATTATGTTGCCCTGCCACTAATAAGGCTTCGGTGGGCAATAAGTCATCCACCGCGTCTGTGGCTGATGCAACGCAGATCCAAGCTTGGTTTTGAGCATGATTAATACCTAGATCATGCGCCTGCTGCACGGGGCCCAAGCCAAAACTGCGCACCTGTTTATGCTGAGCGGCGAGATCTTGTGTAGCAGCATCATCCCGATTCACCACCGCGATGGTGCTCATATCAAATAAACGCCCCTTGGCCTGGGCATACGCCTGCATAGAACCATGCCAGTCAATATGATCCTGGCTGATATTTAGCACGGTTCCAGCCAACACCGGCAGGCTGTAGGTGTGTTCTAACTGAAAGCTAGAGAGTTCAATCACCCAGAAATCGGGGAGTACTCCATCATCCAAACACTGTCTCAAGGTCTCGATGGCCGCTGGACTGATGTTGCCCGCAGCTTGTGCACTAAAACCGGCATCCACCAGCATGTGTTTGAGCATTTGGCTGACGGTGGTCTTACCATTTGTCCCTGTGACAGCTAACACCTTGGTTTGATAACCTTGTGCGATCAAGTCGTGCAAGGCTTGGGCAAACAGTTCTATTTCACTGATCACACGGATGTGGCGCGCCGCGGCCTCTTGCAATAAAGCAGCAACCGCTGGGTCTGTGATCGCCAAACCGGGGCTTAGCACCACGGTTTGCACTGCTTCGAGTATGGTTAACGCAAGCGCTTGTTCGCCTAACACCACATCCATCGCCACGGCCTGATACTGCTCCGCCAAGGCATCGGTATGCGCTTGATAAGACACCCGTGTATCCGCCAAGCGCACAGGCAACTGCTGCCGCAAATACCAATGGGCAGCAGCTAAACCGGTTTCACCCAGACCTAAGATCAGGGTGTAACCATTTTCAGAGGTGCTAAATACAGGGGTTCTCATCGTAATTTTAGAGTCGATAAACCAATTAGGACTAACATCATGGTGATAATCCAAAAACGCACCACAACCTGAGTTTCTTTCCAACCAGTGACTTCAAAGTGATGGTGCAAGGGCGCCATTTTAAAGATACGCCGCCCCTCGCCATATTTTTTCTTGGTGTACTTGAACCACACCACCTGCATCATCACAGAGAGCGTTTCCACGACAAACACCCCACCCATGATGAAAAACACAATTTCCTGACGCACAATGACGGCAATGGTTCCCAAGGCGCCGCCTAAAGCAAGCGCCCCCACATCCCCCATGAATACCTGAGCAGGATGCGTGTTAAACCAAAGAAAGGCTAAGCCAGCCCCTGCCAGAGCCGCACAGACCACCATGATTTCTGAGGCACCTGGAATGTAGGGGAAAAGCAGGTATTTGGAATAATCCACTCGCCCTACTACATACGCAAAAATACCCAGAGCACTACCCACCATAACGGTAGGCATGATAGCTAAGCCATCTAAGCCGTCGGTGAGGTTTACCGCGTTACTGGAACCTACGATCACAAACCAAGTTAAGGCGGCAAAACCAAACACCCCAAGGGGATAGCTCACGCTTTTGAAAAAGGGCACGATCAAGTCAGCCTGTGTGGGCAATGGCATCGTAAAACCACTTAGTACCCAGCTCTTAAATAATGGCCAAAGCTCCCCCGACCCCGGTACCGAGACCGCAAAGGTGAGATACACCGAGGCGATCACCCCGATCAGGGCCTGCCAAAAGAATTTTTGACGTGACGACATGCCTTCGGGGTCATGGTGCACCACTTTTTTATAGTCATCCGCCCAACCGATCCAGCCAAAACCTAAGGTGACCAAAAGCACCACCCATACAAAACGGTTGGTCCAATCGGCCCATAACAAGGTGCTGATGGCAATGGAAATCAAAATCAGCACGCCTCCCATGGTAGGCGTGCCATTTTTTTGCAAATGCGACTCGGGACCGTAGGAGCGCACCGCTTGACCAATTTTTAATGCGGTCAAACGGCGAATCACCCAGGGACCGCACCACAAACCAATAATGAGGGAGGTGGCACTGGCTAATACCGCACGCAAGGTAATGTATTCAAAAACACCGAATGTACGCGAGTAAGACCCCGCCAGCCAGCGGGCTAACTCAAGAAGCATTGTGGTTCTCCGAGAAGTGTGTTTCTAACGCCTTAACCACACGCTCCATACGTGCACTACGCGATCCTTTTACCAACACCTGCGCTGGCATATTCTGTAATAGCCGATGAATCAACTGGTCTAAATCCTCGAAACTATGTGCACCTTCGCCAAAGGCCTCTGCGGCTTTTTTGGCATCTTGGCCTAAAACAAACAGTTCATTGATGTCGTGCTCACGAGCATAACCACCGACCTCGGCGTGAACCGCCCCACTATTAATCCCTACCTCGGCCATATTGCCTAAGACCAAGATTTTTTTACCTTCGAGCTGAGACAAGACATCAATCGCGGCCCGTACGGAATCTGGGTTCGCATTATAGCTATCATCAATCAACTGGAAGCCATTGGGCAGACGTTTTACCTGCATACGGCCCTCTACCGCCTTAAAGGACTCGAGTCCTTTAACGATGGCAGCTAAGGGCGCACCGGCAGCATGCGCACACGCTGCTGCGGCTAGCGCATTACGTAAGTTGTGCACACCTGGCACGGCCAAATGCACCGCAGCACTGTCATTCTGAACCACTAAGCGGAAACGTGTGACGGTGGGGTCGGCATGGATGTCATCAGCACGCACCACGGCATCAGGGCTAAACCCAAAGCCCACCACCTGTTTACCATCGGCGAGCTCAGTCCAGAAATCGGTGTAATGGTCATCTACAGGAAACACGGCGATGCCTTGATCAGATAAAGCCGCCAACACGGTGCCATTTTCTGCGGCCACAGCATCTACCGAATGCATGTATTCTTGGTGTTCGCGCTGTGCATTGTTAATCAACGCGATAGTAGGAGCCGCTACAGCAGCCAACGGGGCTATTTCGCCTGGGTGATTCATGCCTAGCTCGAACACAGCGGCCTTATGCTGTGGGCCTAAACGCAATACAGACAAAGGCACCCCTAGCTGATTATTTAAATTACCAGCGGTGGCTAAATAGGTCTCGCTTTCGCTGCCTAGCCAGGCGGCAAAAATGGCGGCAATCATTTCCTTAGTGGTGGTTTTACCGTTGCTGCCGGTGACCGCTACCACTGGAATAGCAAAGCGCTGACGCCATAAGGTCGCTGCTTTAGTCAGTACCGTTTGTACATCGCCTAATACCAACTGAGGAATATCAACCGCTACAGGTCTAGCCACTAAAGCCGCCGCAGCGCCATTGTCTTTGGCGGCTTGTACATAATCGTGGCCGTCAAAGCGCTCGCCACTAATGGCCGCAAACACCTGTCCGGCCTGGAGGGATCGACTATCTGTGGATAAAGACACCCCACGCAACCAGGTCAACGCAAAACGTCCCCAATGCGTGTCGTCAAAAGCAAAGCGTTGGCCTTGGATTTCCTGATAGGTTTCATGCCCTTTACCCGCCAACAAAACAATATCCGTGGGTTCTGCAGACCAGACAGCGCGTAAAATGGCTTTAGCCCGATCTAGTTCCAGCAACGCTTTGTCACCACTCATGCCGGCTTGGATCTGCGCCGCAATGGCTGCTGGATCCTCGGAGCGAGCGTTATCTGTGGTGATGATGACCTTATCAGCCAAGCGCTCGGCAATTTCACCCATGATTGGACGTTTGGCGGTATCACGATCCCCACCACAACCAAACACACAAATCACTTTGCCATTACGCACCTTAGCTACGTCGCGCAAAGACAGCAATGCTCGTTCAAGGGCATCGGGACTATGCGCATAGTCCACCACCACCAACGGTAGGGGACGGTGTGTACCCAGCGCTAAGGCGCGTACAATCTGCAAACGCCCTGGTACAGGACCTAGTGTGGCCATGAGTCGAGCGATTTTGGTAATGGGCCAGCCCAATTCGAGTAGCACAGCAGAAACCAACAACAAGTTGGACACGTTGTAGTCACCGAGCAGATGCGTCAAGATCTGAGCGGTACCATGGGCCTCGATCAGGTTAAATACCTGACCATCAGCGCCAATTTGCACGTCATCAGCAAAGAGGTCTGCGCTGTTATCCTCCATGGAGTAGCTTAAAACGCGTGGTGTGCTGACGGACTCTAATAGTTCGCGACCAAAGGCATCGTCTTTGTTCACCACGGCCAAACGCAAATTCGGCCAATTAAAGAGCAGTCGTTTTGCCTCTTTGTAGTTTTCTACTGTGTGGTGATAGTCTAAGTGGTCGTGCGATAGGTTCGTAAAGGCGGCCACATCGATTTCGACCTTGTCCAGACGGCCCTGCTCCAAACCAATAGAGGAGGCCTCTAGGGCGACTAAATTTGCGCCAGCCTGTTGAATCGCTGCCAAGCTGCGATGCATGGTGAGCACATCTGGCGTGGTTAATACCCCACCCAAATTCGTCCCATCTGGCAAAGTCACCCCTAGGGTACCGATGGTGCCACAGGCCACACCGGAGTTATTGAGCATAGAGGCCAACCACTGCACACTGGAGGTTTTGCCGTTTGTTCCTGTGATCGCCATTACCGTCATTTGAGCAGAAGGACGCCCATACCATTCGTGGGCAATCTCACCCAATAATTGGCTTAAGCCTTCAACTTTATAGGTGGGCACGTCCAGTTCTCTTGCCTCTGAAGCATCCTGAACCACCGCTGCCGCACCAGCCGCAATGGCCTGATCAATATAAGCATGGCCGCTGGAGGCTAAGCCTGCACAAGCAAAAAACACGTCTCCGGCACCAATAGCACGCGAATCCAAACAAAGGTGCGCGGTAGGCGCACACTGCTCTTTTAACCATTTAACAACTGCTGCTGCTTTCATTATTGTCTTTTCTCCTGATTGGGGCTCTCTGCCGCCAATGCATCCACCGGTTCGTCCGGCTCTATGTCTAAGCGACGCAAGCTGCTGGCCACAATGTCCGCAAACACAGGCGCAGCCACTCGGCCACCGTAATAATGCCCCTTAGGCTCATCAATCGTTACCGCTACCACCACCCGAGGGTTAGAGACGGGAGCGAAGCCTACAAAGGAGCTACGGTAATTCGATTTACTGTACTTTCCATTTACAATTTTACGTGCTGTCCCACTTTTACCCGCAACCCGATATCCCTGAACTTGCGCTAATTTAGCGCCGTCCGGACCTGCTGCGGCCTCGAGCATACTGCGCACGGCTTGTGCTACCTCGGGCCGGTAAACTTGAATACTTGTTGGTTGCGTCTCACGGCGTAACAAGGACAACGACACCATATCCCCATTACGGGCAAAGGTGGTGTAGGCCTGGGCCAACTGCATCAACGACACGGATAGGCCATAACCATACGCCATGGTGGCGCGTTCAATAGGACGCCAACGATCCCAAGGCCGCAAGCGCCCAGACACCGCACCGGGGAAACCAATTTGGGGGGCTCGCCCAAAGCCTAGGGCCGTAAAGCGTTGCCACATTTCCTCTGAGGTGAGCATCTCAGAGATCATGGTCATCCCAATATTACTGGAACGACGTAAGATGCCCTCGGCATCTAAAACCCCGTTAAAACGACTCACGTCAGTAATGGTGTGTCCTTGGTAACGATACTGACCATTACCTGTATTAAATTTGGTATTTAATCCGATGCGTTTAATATCTAAAGCCAACGCCACCACAAAAGGTTTCATGGTGGAGCCAGGCTCAAACGTATCCGTTAGCGCCCGATTTCGCATCGAGGCCGGCTGAATCGTATGACGCTGCGCTGGGTCAAATGTCGGTAAGTTCACTAACGACAGAATTTCCCCCGTTTGCACATCCACCACAACAGCACTACCGGCTTCGGCATTATTTTCCTTTAGGGCTTTTTTCAAAGCAGTAAAGGTGTCGTACTGTATCCCCGCGTCCAAAGACAAATGGATGTCCTGACCATGCACCGGTGGTGTGACCTCGGCTAAGTCCTCTAGCACACGGCCTAAGCGATCACGTAATACTTTGCGTGAGCCTGCTTGCCCGGAAAGCTCCTCGTTGAAGGTCATTTCCAGACCCGCGCGCCCTAGGCCATCAATATCAGTAATACCAATAATTTGTGATACCGTTTCGCCCTCGGGGTAAGCGCGGCGTAGTTCGTCACGCGTACCGATCCCAGGCACACCCAAAGCCATCACTTTTTCAGCTAAATCCAAATCGACCTGGCGCTTAAGGTAAGCAAACTCACGCCCTCCATTTTCGATAGAGCGTTTAACATCAGTCAAAGATAGACCCAGCAGTTTCGCCACCTGGCTTAGCTGCTCATCTGTGGCATTGGCTGCACTTGGAGGATTCGCCCAAACGGCTTTCACCAGAACCGAAGAGGCCAGTACGACCTTTCCGGTACGATCTAATATTTTACCCCGTATTGGTGGCAGCCGGATATCTTGCACATAACGTTTTTCGCCTTGAGCTTGTAAAAAATCCGTAGTCAGCCCCTGCAAGTGCAACGCCCTAGCAATCAGCGCCACAAAAGCCAACAAAATCAGCAGCAAGACGACCTTAGCCCGCCAGAGCGGTACGCTAATGGCGGGCTGTTTGGGCCGAATTTTATGATCGCGCGTCATGGCTCCACCTGCCTTGGAAGAAGTGCCGATGGCTTGCCTTGGATGTACAAGGTGCGATTTAAATCCGTAGGGGTTAAATCAAGTTGATTTCTAGCGAGCTGGTCAATACGTGAATGGCGCACTAGTTCGGCTCGGTCAGACTGCAAGTGTCGCCATGCAATATCTAGCTCTTGGGCTTGAAGCTGGAGTTGCTCGCTTTTAATAAAGAGCACTCTGGATTGGTAGCGGGTGCTCACCAAATAAATGGCGGACACCATCACCAACACAACTAAGAGCGGTACAGACCACCAACCCCTAAAGCTCATCGACGGCCTCCGCGTTTTGAGTGTGCCCCCGCATTCGCAGCATGCGCCGAGGCCTCAAGCAAATCGCGCTGCCAGCCATCGAGTAGTGGCGCCTCGGTTCGTTCTGCCACGCGCAGCACAGCAGAGCGAGCACGCACATTATGTTCAATTTCGTCGGAGGAAGGTAACACACGACCCAAATTATGTAGCCAAGCGGGTGGTAGGTCTTTGTCAGCAATAGGTAAACGCGCATACTGCATGGCGGGCTTAGACGCCCCTGCGATGAACTGTTTAACAATGCGATCCTCTAGCGAGTGAAAGCTAATGACCGCCAAACGGCCGCCAGGCTTGAGTAGCTCAAGAATTAACGGGAGCGCATCCGTAAGCTCCTGGAGCTCGCGGTTGAGGAAAATCCGTATAGCCTGGAAGGTCCTAGTGGCTGGGTGATGATTCTTTTCCCGCGTGCGGACGGTGCCGGCGACCAGCTCGGCGAGATCATGCGTGGTGCATAGCGGACTGGATTCGCGGCGAGCTGTAATCGCCTTTGCAATCTGGAAAGCAAACCGTTCTTCGCCATAATCTGCGATGACCTCCTTAATTTCGTCTTGGTCAGCGGTTGCTAACCATTCTGCGGCCGTAGGGCCAGTTGAGTTGTCCATGCGCATGTCTAAAGGACCATTGCGCATAAAAGAAAATCCACGATCAGCATCATCGATCTGGGGTGATGACACACCTAGATCCATCATGACACCGTCAATTTGATCAATGCCTAGCGCCTGTAAACGCTGAGCGATATTGACAAAACCCGCATGCACTACGGTCACGCGGGCGTCTTGGCGCTGTAATTCCAACGCATGCTCGATGGCAACGGGGTCCTTGTCAAAAACAACCAGCCGCGCATCGGGAGCTAAAAACTGCAATAAGTAACGGCTATGCCCGCCACGCCCAAACGTGGCATCAACAAAGGTACCTGTTACCGGAGCCAATCCAGAAGAGTCCAGCACAGGCCAACGTCGCGCCGTAAAATTCGGGGCGAGCAAAGCAGAAACCGTAGGTTCCAATAAAACGGAACGGTGTTTGAGTTCCATGGTGAGCCGACTCAGAGTGAAAAATGATCTAATGCCTCGGGGAGAGCTTGAGCCAGATCAGCCGCCTGGCGGAGTTCTAGTTGCTGTGTGTCCCAAAGCTCAAAGTAGCCGCCTAAACCTAACAACATGACATTCTTGAGCAAGCCAGCAGCCTGTCGTAGCTCTGGGCCAATAAGAATACGCCCAGCAGAGTCTATATCGACGTCCTGGGCAGATCCGAGCATCAATCGTTGCAAAGCACGCGCTGACAAGGGCAAAGCCGCAATCTGTTCGCGTTTTATTTCCCAAATGGAACGTGGGTAGAGAATTAAGCAGCCATCAGGGTGTCGTGTAAGTGTGAGAAGTCCCGATTCCGTAGACAACAACTCGTCCCGATACCGTGTAGGAATCGTCATTCTGCCTTTGGCATCTAGACTGAGCGCACTGCTACCTTGGAACACGTGACCCCATTTATTTACACTAAAACCCACATTTCCCCACTCTAAGCCATGCTCGCTATAGGGTCAAGACCAGATAACCATTTTTTTCAATCACAACAAATACTTAGCCGTGAATCCGCATCCGATTTAAATGCAAAAAAACCTATAGAATCAATAAATTGAAAGCTAAAGCAAAAGCGCTTTGTCAGCTATGCTCGCAAAACGGCCGCGTTCGCTTTGATACGCTTATTACAATTCATAACATTTGGGGAGGGGTGCCGGAGTGGCAGTAGGAAATGTGGAACAGGTCTATAGGCCGGATCTTGTAAACCTATAATATAGGTTGGCAATCATTCGTCTAGGCGTATAGTTGCCTATACGCTCAAGCCATCTACCCGCGTATTCGGACGAGCCGCCCTCTAGATTGATAAAATCAATCAACATACGCCTATTTGATGTTGCTCCAGATAGAGGTTACCGCGTTTCACCCTGCATCGCTATAACGGTAAACCGTTAAACAGTACGGAGTGGCCGTACCAGTGCACCCTAAGGTGCCCTCGACGCAGTCTCGTCTCTGTGGCCCTAGTCCTTGGCTTGTCGTGAGAGTCGCCAGACGGCTGTTAGCCGCTATCTTGCTCTATGGAGTCCGGACCTTCCTCGGAATAAACCGCGATTGCCCGACCTGCCCCACAACCGTATTGTAACCTGCGACAATATAAACATTCATCTTTTATTTTTATTTCGCCTATGTCTATTCATCTTGTGACCCTTAACCGAGTGCTTCTTGCTTTCGGCCATCACCCTTTACTTGATCATGCCGATCTCATTATTCATGATAATGAGCGCTGTGGCCTGATCGGGCGCAACGGCACGGGCAAATCCTCTTTATTAAAACTGATTGACCAACGTCTGCAGCCAGATGAAGGCGAGATCATGTTCAAAAGTGGTTTGCGTGTGGCCACCGTAGAACAAGAGCCAGACCTGCCCACCGACACCACGATTTATGACTACCTGTGTGGTGATTACGCCGAAACCGAAGACTGGCAACGCGTAGGACGCGTAGGCGCCCTCATTGACCAGCTAGGACTAGAAGCCGATGCGTTGACCAATGCCCTGTCTGGCGGGACGCGCAAACGCGTTGCTTTGGCCAAAGCCATGGCGGATGAGCCGGATCTATTACTGCTAGACGAACCGACAAACCACTTGGACTTCGATGGCATTTTGTGGCTAGAACAACAGCTCAAGCAATTCAAAGGCAGTATCGTCGTCATTACCCATGACCGCGCCTTTTTGGATTCCGTTGCCACACGCATCATTGAGTTAGATCGTGGTCAAATCTTTAGCTTTCCTGGCAACTTCACGCGCTGGCAAGAGCGTAAAGCCGAATGGCTAGAGGCCGAAGCCCAGCAAAATGCCAAATTTGATAAGTTTCTGGCCCAAGAGGAAGTCTGGATTCGCACAGGAGTGCAAGCTCGTCGCACCCGTGACGAAGGCCGTGTACGACGCCTTGAGTCCTTACGTCGCGCTCGCGCTGAGCGTCGCGAGCGTTCCGGTAATGTGAACTTTGCCATCGCCGAGGGCAGAAAGTCCGGCAAAATTGTGATCGAAGCAGAAAACATCGTGCACCGTTTTGATGATCGCACGCTGATTGAAGATTTTTCCACCATCATTATGCGCGGGGATCGTATCGGTTTTATTGGCCCGAATGGTGCAGGCAAAACCACCCTATTACGAATTTTATTAGGACTGCTCGAACCCACTAGCGGCACCATTAAACACGGCACCCAGTTAAATATTGGTTACTTTGATCAAATGCGCGCCAATCTAGACGAGGATGCCACCCTAGCCCAAACCATCAGTCCCGGTACAGAATGGGTAGAAATCGGTGATCAGCGTAAACACGTGATGAGCTACCTCGAGGATTTCCTCTTTCCGGCTGCGCGTGCGAATTCCCCAGTCAAAACACTATCAGGTGGTGAGCGTGCTCGTCTGGCGTTGGCACGTATGTTTGCACAACCCACTAACGTGTTGGTCTTGGACGAACCCACGAACGACCTGGATATTGAAACCCTAGAGCTACTTGAAGGTCTGTTAACGGAGTACACCGGTACCGTTATGCTGGTTAGCCACGATAGAGCCTTTCTTAACAATGTGGTCACACAGGTCATTGCCGCTGAGGGCGATGGTGTCTGGGGCGAGTACGTGGGCGGTTATGACGACTGGCTAGAGCAACGTCCTGAACCCGTGGACCCAAAGCCCAAGGCCAGCAAAACTCCCGCTAAATCGGCCGCCAAAACCGCGCCAGCCCCTGCGCCAGCACCTAGTCGCAGCAACAAAAGCCGCTTAGCCTCTTGGGAGGAAAAAGAGCTCGCCGAAATACCGGAAAAAATTGCCGCCATAGAACAGGAACAAGTTCAATTAGCTGAGCAATTAGCTGATCCTGATCTGTATGTGGACGGCAATGAAAAAGCCGAGGGCATCAACCAAAAACTGGCCGATCTAGAAGAAAAACTGCTTGCACTTTTTGACCGTTGGGAAACCCTAGAGGACAAAAAAGGCGACTAATTCCTCAAAGAATCCATCGCCTTTAGCTAAGCCAAACAGCCGCGCCCGATCCCATTTTATTGGTATCGGGCGTTTGTTATTTAGCCCACAAAACGCCAGTTCAACTGCTCACCCGCTGCCAACGGCACGATCTGATCATTGGCCATATCCAGCACCGTGGGAATGGTGTTGCTAGTGCGCTCTAGCATGATGTAGTCCTCGTTGACAGGCAGACCATAAAAGGCTGGGCCATTCAAACTGGCGAAGGCTTCTAGGCGGTCTAATTTACCAACCGACTCAAAAGCTGCGGCATATAACTCCATCGCATGCAAGGCGGAATAACATCCGGCACACCCGCAGTCTTTTTCCTTTTGCCCTTTCACATGCGGCGCACTGTCTGTGCCCAAGAAAAAGCGATTGCTATCACTGGTGGCGGCCTTGAGTAGCGCCTCGCGGTGCAACTCACGTTTTAAAATCGGCAAGCAGTACCAATGGGGGCGCAAACCACCATTAAAAATCGCATTACGGTTATACAGCAAATGTTGAGGCGTGATGGTGGCAGCCACCGGGCCTTCGGCTGTGGCCACATAGTCCGCACCCTCTTTGGTGGTGATATGTTCGAACACCACTTTTAGATTCGGGAACTGCTGGCGCAATGGCAGCATGACACGATCAATAAAAACGGCCTCCCGATCAAACACATCAATGGCAGGGTCGGTGACCTCGCCATGTACCAACAGGGGCAAATCGTGTTTTTGCATGGCCTCTAAGGCGGCGCCACAGTGTTTAAGCAAATCCGTCACTCCGGCATCGGAGTTGGTGGTAGCCCCGGCTGGGTAAAGCTTAACCGCATGCACCACGCCCGACGCCTTGGCTTTGGCTATTTCCTCTGCCGGTGTGTTATCGGTCAAATACAACGTCATCAAAGGTGTAAAAGCGGGTGCCTCTGGGTGCGTTGCCAAAGCCGCCATAATACGTTGTTGATAAGCCAAGGCTTGTTCTGTGGTGGTGACTGGCGGGGTCAAGTTAGGCATCACGATGGCACGCGCAAACTGTCGTGCGGTATGTGCCACCACCGATTGCAATACTGCGCCATCACGCAAATGAACATGCCAATCATCAGGTCGTCGTAGTCGTAATTGCTGTGTAGCCGCCGTCATGTCTTTTCCTAAATTAAATCAAACTGGATCCGTTGCTGCGAGAAATCGCTGCGCGAGGCGTATAAACATAGCCGCCCCCGTCGGGATCACATCATCATTGAAATCAAAGTTAGCATTATGCAGTACTCTACCTTGTTCTGCACCACCCTGGCCTAAGCCTTCTTCGGCCGGTTGAAAAATAAGGTGCACCGTACCAGCAAAGTCACGGTGTTTAGCTAAGTAAGCTGCCGTCGCCAACAACACCGCGTAACACCCCGACCACACCCGTTTTACCGACTTATTCTTGGACCTCTATGCCCTGCTGCCGTAAATAGTCCGCCACTAACGCCGCCGTTGCATGCTCTTGAAAACCCAGCTCTGCTGAGAGTGGATCTGTTGCCGTATTGTCTGAATTTCCGGTTGCAAGCTGTGAAGTTCTGTAAATAAGGGCTTTTGTGGTGTCATTATTACAATTTATAAGGCTAAGATAGATAAATGTCGTGCCAAACGAGATCTAGCACAGACGAATTACCCATAGCATGCTATGTTTTGATTAGGCTGACAACAGTCCCATTATTCTGTGCGACTTACTATAGGAGCAAGCCATGGCTAAAGCCACTAAAGCAACTGCTGCAAAACCCACTAAAACCACTAAGGCCAGCAAAACGGCAGGTACTGGATTCATGAAGCCCATGACCCCCAGTGCAGATCTGGCACAGATCGTGGGAAAAACACCCCTACCTCGTACTGAGGTCACCAAGAAAATGTGGGAATACATCAAAAAACATGATTTACAGGCCCCTGAAAACCGCCGTAATATCAATGCTGACGCAAAACTAAAACCCATTTTTGGCAAAGACCAAATCAGCATGTTTGAATTGAGCAAGTGTTTAAATGCTCACCTAAGCTAATTTAGACTTAGGCTATTCCCAGGCGACTGCAGCGTCAGTCGCTTTTTTATTTGTATAACGTAATGAGTAAAAAAATAAATAAGATCCATCTACATTGGCATGGAAGAGACAGAACCATTGAATACCAATGGGTAGGCGTAGAGGACCCTCAAGCCCCTTTAATGATTTTTCTACACGAGGGCTTGGGCTCGGTAACGCATTGGCAACAATGGCCTGAGCGCCTGTGTCAGGCGCTCGGTTACCGTGGGCTGATTTATTCCCGATACGCGTATGGGAATAGTTCGCCTCGACCTGCAGACGATGTATGGCAAGGAGACTATCTGCACATCGAGGCCCAACAAGCCTTGCCCGCCCTGCTCGACGCGCTCAACATTAACGAGCCTTTCCATCTATTTGGACACAGTGATGGCGGCACCATTGCTTTACTGTATGCAGCTCTGCCTCAGAACCTGGCTTCCAGCATTATTATTTTGGCACCCCATATTTACATAGAGCCCATGAGTACCGCTGCGGTGCAAAAAGCCATCGAATGGTATCAATCGGGAGATTTAAAGCAGCGCCTTGCACGCTACCATGCCGATGCGGATTCGGCTTTTTGGGGTTGGGCTGGCGTCTGGGGTAACGAAAAATACCTAGGTGTCTGGAATATAGAAAAAGACATTCAAAGCATTCAATGCCCTGTGCTCGCCATCCAAGGCACAGAGGATGAGTACGCCTCTTTAGCCCAGATTTACGATATCCAAAAACACGTTCCTCATACCGAGGTACATAGCCTGGATAACTGCAGGCATTCTCCGCATATAGAAATGCCTGAACAAGTTATAAAGCTTGTACAGGCATTTTTGGCAAAGCACTAAGAACGATCCAGACTAAGGCTTGGTGCCCTCGTCAAAAGCGGCCGCAGCGCGCCCTAACCGATCGTTAATGGCCTCCCAGGCTGAGTCCTGAGGTGGCTGCTGCACATAGAGGGTTCGATAGCCCTGCTGATCTAGACTACGCAACATGCTGTAAAGCTGACTGGCGTATTGAATAGGATTCGCTGGGGCCTGATAGCTGTGTACCCCTGCTGGGACGGCAGCCCCCATGGTGATGACCACAGCCTGTTCATCCGCCTGCAAAGCGGCTATTTGCTCTGCACTGAGCAAATGCAAAGGGGTTCTAGGCGCATAGTGGGCCTTTAAAGAACCCGACACCCGAGGCGCACTTGGCGCCTCTTTTTGTCCTAGCTCTTGTTGTAGTACCTCTGCAATTTGTGCCGCCGTGATATGACCCGGACGTAACACCACCGGTGCGATGCCCTGATCTACCCGAGACACATCCACAATAGTGGATTCAATCCCCACATCCGCATTGCCCCCAGCCAAAATATACAGCTGGCTCGCATCGAGCTCTGGGAACTCATCGCGCACATGCTGAGCCTGAGTGGGCGACACCTGCCCAAAGCGATTCGCTGAGGGTGCGGCCACGCCGGCTCCCGGCCCTTTGATTTGCTCAAAGGCCTTGAGTAAAGCCTGTGCTACTGGGTGCGACGGACAACGCACCCCAATGGTATCTTGCCCCCCACTGACCGCAGCTAAAGCCTGTTCAGAGCGAGGTAGGATCAAGGTCAAGGGACCAGGCCAAAACGCATCCATCAGCTTTTGCGCCTCGGGTGGTATGTGTGCCACCCAATAGGATAAGTCGGCATGAGGCGGCACATGCACAATCACTGGGTGATTAGACGGGCGCCCTTTGGCTGCAAAAATCGCCGCCACGGCGTCTGGATTAGAAGCATCTGCCCCTAAGCCATACACCGTTTCGGTGGGAAATGCGACCAACAGTCCTTTAGCCAGACGTTGGGCCGCATCATGAATTTGCGCCGCTAAATCACTCATACCAATCAAAGCCTAAAATGTTGGCTACCTGCAGTGCTTTGGCTTGTAACTGTTTGCCATTAGGAGCCAATAAGGTCACATGCCCCATCTTACGCCCTTTACGTGCCTCTTTTTTGCCATAGAGATGCACGTAAACCCCAGGGATAGCCAATAAGGCCGCCCAGTCAGGCTCCACAGGCTGATCTTGTTGATCGAACCACAAATCACCGAGCACATTAAACATGGTAGAGCTTTGTAGCTCTTGGCTGGAACCCAACGGTAAACCCGCCATCACCCGTACCTGTTGCTCAAACTGGCTGCTGAGACAAGCCTCTATCGTAAAGTGACCACTGTTGTGCGGACGTGGTGCAATTTCATTAGCCAAGAGCGTGCCATCAGCCAAAATAAAGAACTCCACACAGAGCACGCCGTAATAATTCAAAGACTCGGCAATAGCGACTGCTGCCGCTTGCGCTTGTTCGTGCACAGGGGTTAGGCGACAAGGGTTGGCTGCCGTAGAAACGGCCAAAATACCGTCTCGGTGCTGATTATGCGAAGGGGTGTAGATGGCGGTTGCGCCATCTAAAGCCCGTGCGACCACCACAGAGATTTCATCCTCTAGGGGTTGTAAAGCCTCTAACACACAAGGCACCTCGCCAAACTGCGCAAAGGCCTCTACGGCCTCTTGTTTGCTTTGTACGCGTGCCTGACCTTTGCCGTCATAGCCAAAGCGAGCCGCTTTTAAAATCCCTGGGAATAAAGCCTCATCTGCCTGGAGCAAATCCTCTGTGCTGTGTACCGCGCAATAAGGCGCTACCGGCACGCCGGCTTTGGTGATGAATTCTTTTTCCCGAATACGATCTTGCACAATCGCCACGGCCTCGCCGCTAGGTGTCACACGACAGCGTTCAGCCAACTGGATGAGACTTTGTGCAGGTACATTTTCGAATTCAGTGGTAATGGCCTCACAAAGCCCCGCTAACTCAGTTAGGGCTGCCGCGTCCTCGTAAGAAGCACAAATATGCTTATCGGCCACCGCTCCCGCTGGACTAGTAGGATCTGGATCTAAAACGGCTACTTGATAGCCCAGACGATGGGCCTCATAGCAGAACATACGGGCGAGCTGACCGCCACCCACCATACCTAACCACTGCCCAGGTAAAACAACATTAACTGTAGACATGACTAATTGACCCCATCCGCTGCAGGTAAGTGCATGGCTTTGGCTTTTTCTGTTTGTTGTGCTCGGAAAGCGATCAGTTTTTGCTTGAGGTCTGCATCATGCACTGCCATCGTCGCAATAACGTGCAAAGCCGCATTGGCCGCCCCCGCCTCGCCAATAGCAAACGTCGCCACGGGCACGCCTTTGGGCATTTGCACAATGGAAAGTAAGGAATCCTCGCCCTTTAAATAACGGGATGGCACAGGCACCCCAAACACAGGCACCTCGGTCAGGGCTGCCAACATACCGGGCAAGTGCGCTGCACCACCAGCCCCAGCAATAATGGCGTGATAAGCTTGCTCGGTCGCTTGTGCGCCATACTCCACCATCTCGTGTGGCATGCGATGTGCTGAGACCACCTTGGCCTCGAAAGGCACACCAAAGTCTGTCAATATCTGAGCCGCGTTTTGCATCACAGGCCAGTCCGAAGACGAGCCCATCACAATCCCAACTTTGATTTTAGCCATGATATTACGCCCCTAGTCGAGTCACAGCCTCAGCGTATTTGGCTGCGGTTTGCTCGATCACATCTTGAGGTAAACGTGGCGCAGGTGCGGTTTTATCCCAGTCTTGGGTTTCCAACCAATCACGTACGAACTGTTTATCAAATGAAGCTGGGTTACTACCTACCGCATAGGTGGCGGCATCCCAGAAGCGAGAAGAATCAGGGGTTAGCACCTCGTCCATCAAGTGCAGTTCGCCTTTTTCGTCCAAACCAAATTCGAATTTCGTGTCTGCAATAATAATGCCACGCTGCGCGGCATACTCTGCAGCAGCACGGTAGAGCGCCAACGTGGTGTCGCGCAGTTTTTCTGCTAGCTCTTGGCCTAGTTCATTGACGACATAATCAAAACTGACGTTTTCATCGTGCTCGCCCACCTCGGCTTTAGCGGCAGGTGTGAAAATAGGCTGATCCAGTTTTTGTGCTTGCTTCAAACCTGCTGGTAAGGCGATACCGCAAATGGCACCGGTTTTTTGGTATTCAGCCCAGCCCGAACCCACCACATAACCACGTGCCACGCATTCCACCATAATGGGTTTTAAGCGTTTAACCACCATGGATCGGTCTTTGACCAGTGCGTGTTCTTCGGCGGGAACCACATCGAGCGGATTCACACCAGTGGCGTGATTCGGCACGATATGGCTTAATTTTTTGAGCCAGAACTCGGTGAGATGCGTTAGCACCGCGCCTTTACCGGGAATGGGATCATCTAAGATCACATCAAAAGCAGATAAACGGTCCGAGGCCACAATTAATAATTGATCGTCACCGACGGCATACATATCACGAACTTTACCGCGACCGAGCAAAGGCAACGATTGCAGCGTGCTTTGGTATAGAGCTTGCACGATATATCCTATAAAACAAAGGGCGGTGTGTTACACCGCCTGAGAAGCACTAATTATTCAACGCGTTGGGCTAATTCACCAGCAGCGTATTTAGCTGCCATTTCGCTTAGGGCGATGGGCTTGATTTTGGAAGCATTACCCGCGGCACCAAACTGCTGATAGCGCGCCACACAAATGGCTTTGGCGGCCTCGCGAGCTGGTTTTAGGAACTCGCGTGGGTCGAATTTGTCTGGGTTCTGGAACAAGAAGCGACGTACCGCAGCGGTCATTGCAAGACGGATGTCGGTATCAATGTTAACTTTACGTACACCGTATTTGATGGCTTCTTGGATTTCGGCAACGGGCACACCGTAGGTTTCTTTCATGTCGCCCCCGAACTCACGGATCTCAGCTAAGAGTTCCTGAGGGACACTGGAGCTACCGTGCATCACCAAGTGTGTATTGGGCAAGCGCGCATGGATTTCTTTAACACGCTCAATAGACAAGATGTCTCCGGTGGGCTCGCGCGTGAATTTGTAAGCACCATGGCTAGTACCAATGGCAATCGCCAAAGCGTCTAGCTGCGTGCGACGTACGAATTCAGCGGCCTCTTCGGGGCTGGTCAAAAGCTGATCCATAGTAAGAGTGCCTTCGAAACCGTGGCCGTCTTCTTTGTCACCCTGCATGGTCTCTAAAGAGCCTAAGCAGCCCAATTCGCCCTCTACGGTTACGCCCAATTTGTGAGCCATTTCGACCACTTTACGTGTGACTTCCACGTTGTATTCGAAATCTGCAATGGTTTTACCGTCCTCTTTGAGCGAACCGTCCATCATCACGCTGGAAAAACCGAGATCAATGGCGCCCTGACAAACGGCAGGAGATTGACCGTGGTCTTGGTGCATCACCACAGGAATATGAGGATAAGATTCGACGGCGGCTTGAATCAAGTGTTTTAGAAAGCCTTCGCCCGCGTATTTACGCGCACCGGCAGACGCCTGCATGATTACAGGGCTATCTGTCTCATGGGCGGCTTCCATAATGGCCTGAACTTGTTCAAGGTTGTTGACGTTAAACGCCGGAATACCGTAACCATTTTCAGCGGCATGGTCGAGCAACTGACGCATGGAAACCAGAGCCATGATGAATTCTCCTAGATAAACAAATTATGAATAAAGTAATTTTAAGGTGGAATGAAGTTTTTTGCTTGTGTAGTTTACGATTTACGCATTACGACGCGCTGATTTTGGTCTAAATGCCGCAACCACCTTGTCGTCTGTTTCCACATAAGGCCCACCGATTAGATCAATACAATAGGGTACCGCAGCAAAAATACCTGGCACAACCGTTTTGCCTTGATCGTCTTTTAGCCCTGCTAAGGTTTCTGCAATGGCTTTGGGCTGACCGGGCAAGTTAATAATTAAGGCAGCGTGGTCAGGGGTCTCGCGGATTACCGCCACCTGTCGCGATAAAATGGCGGTGGGCACAAACTGTAGACTGATCTGGCGCATTTGCTCACCAAAACCAGGCATTTCTTTGGTGGCAACCGCTAAGGTTGCCTCGGGCGTGATGTCGCGGCGCGCAGGTCCTGTTCCACCCGTGGTCAACACCAAGTCACAACCGACCTGATCGACTAATTCGATCAGTGCTGCAGAAATCTGCTCTGGTTCATCAGCGACCAAACGTGTGGCATATTGTGAAGGTTGCACAATGGTTTGATCTAACCATTCTTGTAAGGCTGGAATTCCTTTGTCTTCGTATTGCCCACTCGAGGCGCGATCGGAAATAGAAACCAAGCCCACCAATAACTGGTCCGGGTGCTGACGATGTAAACGCATAGATCTTATCTACCCTAAAAATAAAAACTGTGTGATTTTAACAAGTTAGCCCCTATTCTACACTGTGCGATTGAAGCTCGCAGGGCTAAAGGCTGTAACAAGGCTTAACTACGTTATGATCAGCCTCTTCATGCAGAAACAAATATAGGAAAACGTCATGAAACAATTACTTTGGGTAGGTGCGGGCGATTTGGCCCAGCGCTGTGTGCCGCATTTGGCGGCCGGTCAGTGGCACACCACCGCTTTGCAACGTCGATCTCGTCCCAGCGCATTTGACCGTAGTTTGCTCGCCGATGTAACGGATGCATCCTCTTTAGACGGCTTACCCGCCGAGACCACGCATATTGTCTATAGCGTCACTCCCGCGGATCGTAGCCCTGAAAGCTATTCTGCCGTTTATGAAACCGGCCTTCAAAACCTGCTGCAAAAAATAAACAAAGATCAGCTTGAGCGCTTTATCTTTATTTCATCGACCGCGGTGTATGGCCCAGACACCGTCCCGCAAGACGAGCATTCCATGCTCAGGCCTTCTGCCTTTAATGGCGAATACCTCGTCCGTGCTGAGCAGTTCTTGCAAAAAGAGCTGGGTGATAAGCTCACCATCATTCGCTTTAGTGGTCTTTATGGGCCAGGTCGTCATCGTATTTTTGACCTAATCCGCCAACAGTCTTTGCGTATTAATCCCGCTATGGATAATTATGCTAATCGCATTCATAGTGAGGATGCGGCCCGCGTCTGTGCTCATGTATTGCTATTGCCCCAAGCTGCCGACTGTTATGTAGGAACAGATAGTACCCCTATCCCCCTACGTCGCCTCTATGCGCATCTGGCCGAACAACTGCAAGTGCCTGCGCCCGCTTTTGATGCCAGCCTCGCTTACGAGAGCAAGCATTTTTCTAATCAGCGTTTACTGAGCAGTGGTTTTCTCTTTTTGTATCCCGATCCCTTAAAAGGCTATAGTGCCTTGTTATCTAGCCTTTAAAAATACAAAAATACCACCCCATGCCCCAACACAGTTATCTCTATTTAATTAAACTGGCATTGCCCATTATTTTGGCGAATGCCGCCGTGCCACTTTTAGGTTTAGTGGATACCGCGGTCATCGGCCAGATGGGCACCACCGCCGACCTAGGTGCCATCGCACTGGCGGCCTTGGTGTTTAGTTTTGTGTATTGGGGGTTTGGTTTTTTGCGCATGGGCACCACCGGGTTTATCGCCCAAGCGGTCGGTGCTCAAGATCAAAACGAACTCCATGCCTTAGTGTTTAAAACTCTTTTTTTAGGGTTTGCTATAGGCGTGGTCTTGATCGTATTACAAAAACCGATTGAGCTGACCGCCACCTATTTTCTACACGCCAGCCCCGAGGTTAACGCTCTCGTCCGGGATTATTTTTATATCCGTATCTGGGGTGCTCCTGCCACGCTGATCACCTTTTCTTTGCTGGGAACGCTGATCGGCATGGGCTGGACCAAACAATTGCTTTGGGTACAGCTGTTTTTAAACGGGCTCAATATCGCCCTGAACGTCTTATTTGTAGTGGTATTTGATCTAGGCGTAAAAGGGATTGCCTTAGGGACGGTGTTGGCCGAGTGGGCGGCCTTGTTTTTTGCGCTGTATTGGGTTTTTAGCAAGCTACAGCTGCGCCACCCAATGCAACGCTATCAAGCCCTACGATCTCAAGTCTTTCGTCTAGATCGACTTTTGGCGTTGTTTCAGGTTAACCGCGATATTATGATTCGCACCTTGGCCTTGATTACCGGTTTTGCTTGGTTTGCCCGCCAAGGAGCGCAGTTTGGTGATGCCACCCTAGCGGCGAATCATATTCTGCTGCAGTTTGTTTCCCTATCTGCTTTTTTTCTAGATGGCTATGCCAACGTGGCCGAGATGCTTGCGGGCCAAGCCTACGGCGCGAACAACAAAGAGCGCTTTCAACATACAGTAAAGCGCTCCACGGTATTGGCCGGAGGCACCGCGTTTTTGTTGAGCCTGACCGTGTTGCTGTTGGGCTCCACTTTTATTCCTCTTTTAAGCCAAGACCCGCATGTGCAGCGTATCGCCAGCGATTACAAAAACCTAGCCGCTTTTTATATTTTCGTGTCGTTTGCCGCCTTTCAGCTGGACGGTATTTTTATTGGTGTTACCCATAGCAAACCCATGCGTAACTCCACCGTGCTGGCGTTGCTTGTTTTGGTCGGTTTAGGCAGCTGGTGGGCGCCGATATACCAAAACACGGGGCTCTGGTGGGCGCTTATTCTCTATGTGATCGCACGCGCCATGGTGTTGGCTTATTACTATCCTAAAATCCTAACGCGCTTTACTGCATCAACACCGACCCCATAAAAAAAACCCAAACGATTGGATCAATTACCAACCGCTTGGGGTTTATAGCAGCAAGCGTCGTTTGAGCTCGCTCTAAATCATTACGCCTGGGTCTGCGCTCTTTGTTCTAGCACGGCAACCGCGGGCAGCTTTTTACCCTCTAAGAACTCAAGGAAGGCGCCGCCACCTGTGGAGATATAGCCAATTTTGTCGGCAATACCAAACTTAGCAATCGCGGCTAAGGTATCGCCACCTCCTGCGATGGAGAAGGCGTTAGAGTCGGCAATGGCATTGGCGATCGTACGAGTGCCGCTAGCAAACGCTGGGAACTCGAACACACCCACCGGGCCATTCCATACAATCGTGCCCGCATTACGTAAAATGTCCGCAAGCTCCTGTGCCGATTCCGGTCCAATGTCTAAAATCAAATCGTCCTCAGCCACCTCGGTAGCGGCTTTGGTTGTGGCCTCTGCATCTGTAGAAAAACGCGTAGCACAGATCACGTCTTTGGGTACTGGCACGGCAGCCCCACGCTCTTTCATGCGTTCAGTCACCGCATTGGCCTCGTCAATCTGATCTATTTCGGCCAACGACTTACCAATACTGAGTCCATTTGCCGCCATAAAGGTGTTGGCAATACCGCCACCTACAATCAGCTGGTCCACCTTATCGGCCAACGCGCGCAAGATAGATAGTTTTGTCGACACCTTGGCTCCCCCTACAATCGCCACTAAAGGACGAGCTGGGTCTTTTAAGGTACGACCTAGTGCCTCTAGCTCGGCGGCCAACAAAGGGCCAGCACAAACCACTGGGGCAAAGCGCGCAATGCCCTCAGTAGAGGCTTGAGCCCGGTGCGCCGTACCAAAGGCATCATTCACAAATACATCACAGAGTTCCGCCATCTTTTTCGCCAAATCTAAATCGTTGGCTTTTTCACCGACGTTACAACGGCAGTTCTCTAGCATCACGACCTGGCCCGGAGCCACGTCTACGCCATTAATCCAGTCTCGACGTAGAGGCACAGGCAACGCTAACATTTTGGACAAGCGTTCCGCCACGGGTGCCAAAGAGTCTTCCGGCATCACTACGCCTTCTTTAGGGCGCCCTAAGTGTGAGGTCACCATCACGGCAGCACCGGCATCAAGCGCCATGCGAATCGCAGGTAAAGACGCTTTAATACGAGTGTCTTCGGTGATTTCACCGTTACTCAACGGAACGTTCATATCAGAACGAATAAAAACACGCTTGCCCTGCAATTGGCCCGCAGCAGCAAGTTCAGCCAAGGTAGTAATGTGTGTAGTCATGATTGTGGTGTAGACAAAACAAAGGCGGGGCATGCCCCGCCTAAATGGTTATGAGAACTTAGTTAGCTGCCATCATGGCTGCAGTAGTATCTAGCATACGAACGGAGAACGCCCATTCGTTATCGTACCAAGCTGTCACTTTAACTAAGCTGCCGGAAACCTTGGTCAACAAGGAGTCAACAATACTGGAAGCGGTGCTGTGATTGTGGTCAATGGAAACCAATGGTTCGTCACAGTACTGCAACACGCCTTTCAAGCGGCCTTCTGCGGCTGTTTTTAGGATGTTGTTGACCTCGTCTACTGTCGTAGCACGGCTCGCCACAAAGGTTAAATCCACCATCGACACGTTCACAGTAGGAACACGCACGGCAAAACCGTCTAATTTGCCGTTGAGCTCAGGCAAGACCAAACCAACGGCAGCCGCTGCACCGGTTTTGGTTGGGATGATGCTTTCGGCGGCAGCACGAGCGCGACGTAGGTCTTTGTGAGCCACATCAATCAACACCTGGTCATTCGTGTAGGCATGGATGGTGGTCATCAAACCATTTACTACGCCTAGCTCTTGGTGCAAAGGCTGAACTAAAGGAGCCAAACAGTTGGTGGTGCAAGACGCATTAGATACCACGGTATCAGTGGCTTTCAGCACGTCGTGGTTCACACCGTAAACCACGGTGGCATCCACATCTTTACCACCTGGAGCAGAGATCAACACTTTTTTGGCACCGGCCTGTAAGTGCGCGCTGGCTGCCTCTTTGGTTGTAAAGCGACCGGTACAATCTAATACCACGTCCACGTCCAAATCACCCCAAGGCAATTTGGTCGGGTCACGTTCGGACAACAAACGGATACGATCACCGTTGACGATCAAATACTGATTGTCATCGGAGAGTTCAACCTCGGCGTTAAAACGACCGTGAACGGAATCGTAACGGGTCAAGTGACGTGCGACCACGTCTTGGCCGGGAGCATTGATAGCAACAATTTCGATGCCGTGTTTTTTACCGTACTCGTAATGAGCGCGTAATGTCATGCGGCCAATACGACCGTAACCGTTAATTGCGACACGAATGGTCATTGATAGATCTCCTTTACAGAATTTGCTCTACGGCTTCGACAAGCTTTGCCGCGGTAATACCAAAATGTTCAAACAACACGCCAGCGGGGGCAGACTCACCATAGGTGTCCAAGCCAATTACCGCGCCGTCTAAGCCCACATATTTGTACCAGCCAGTGGTGGAGCCAGCTTCAATTGCCACACGTGGCACATTAGGCAATAACACACTATTGCGCCAATCGGCTGATTGCTCATCAAATACATTGGTACATGGCATAGAAACCACACGTACCGCTACCCCTTTGGCAGCCAATTGCTGTTGTGCATCTAAGGCTAATTCGACCTCGGAGCCTGTAGCTATCAAAATGGCTTGTGGGTTTTCCGCGTCACGCAATACATAACCACCGCGCGCAATGGCGGCTGTTGTATCGGCATCACGTTCTACGAAGGGTAGGTTTTGACGGGATAGTAACAAAGCACTGGGACCGCCGGATTTCACGTTCATGCCCACGCTTTGTGGACGGGCTAAAGCCTGTACCCACGCCACAGCGGTTTCCGTGGTGTCACAAGGACGCCATACATGCAGGTTAGGGATCAAACGCAAGCTGGTTGCGTGCTCTACGGACTGGTGTGTAGGACCGTCTTCGCCCAAACCAATGGAGTCATGCGTAAACACATGAATCACACGCTGACGCATCAAAGCAGCCATACGGATGGCATTGCGCGAATAGTCAGAGAAGGTGAGGAACGTACCAGCAAAAGGAATGTAGCCACCGTGTAGCGCCATACCATTCATGATGGCAGACATACCGAATTCGCGTACACCGTAATTAATGTGACGACCAAACTCTAGACCCTCTGCACCCACACGTAGTGGTTTGACCCCGGGCCAGTTGGTTAAGTTCGATCCGGTCAAGTCAGCGGAGCCACCGATCATTTCGGGCACCACGTCTACCAAGGCCGTAATGGCTAACTGAGAGGCTTTGCGCGTCGCGACGGTTTGTGCATCGGCATTGGTTTGAGCAATAAATGCCTGTGCTTTTTCAGCAAAGTCGGCGGGCAATTCACCGTTCATACGGCGAGTTAGCTCGGCGGCCAATTCAGGGAACTGTGCCTGATAGGCGGCAAACAAGTCATTCCATTCGGACTCAACCTGCGCGCCACGGGATTTAGCATCCCATAATTCGTAGACTTCGGCAGGGATCTCAAAAGCGGGATGAGGCCAGTTAATGGCTTCGCGTGTTAACGCGATCTCAGCATCGCCCAACGGCGCGCCATGTGATTTTTCAGAGCCGGCTAAATTAGGAGAGCCTTTACCAATCACGGTTCTACAACAGATCAAGGTTGGACCACCGTTTTCAGCCGCCAAGGTTTTGGCTTGGGTGATCGCCGCGTTCACCGCGTCAGCATCATGACCATCTACGTCAGGAATCACATTCCAGCCGTAGCTGCGGAAGCGTGCTGGTGTGTCATCGCTGAACCAAGGCTGCACCTGGCCATCAATGGAAATGCCATTATCATCGTAAAGCACGATGAGCTTGGATAGTTTTAGCGTGCCTGCTAAGGAACATGCCTCGTGGGAGATCCCCTCCATCAAACAACCATCACCTGCAAAAACATAGGTAAAATGATCAATTAGTTTGAAATCAGGACGGTTAAACTCTTTGGCTAGCATGGCCTCTGCCAGCGCCATACCTACCGCATTGGTAATACCCTGTCCTAATGGACCTGTCGTGGTTTCTACACCAGCGGTATAACCTACCTCGGGGTGACCTGGGGTACGGGAGTTTAGCTGACGAAAGTTTTTCAGCTCTTCGATGGGTAGATCGTAGCCAGTCAAATGCAACAAGGCATAGATCAGCATAGAACCATGACCGTTGGATAACACAAAACGGTCGCGATCAAACCAGGCTGGATTGGTTGGGTTATGTTTGAGATGCCGATTCCATAAAACCTCGGCAATATCAGCCATCCCCATAGGGGCACCGGGGTGACCGGATTTAGCTTGTTGAACGGCATCCATAGCTAAGGCGCGAATCGCGTTAGCCATAGTCGTAGCGGTGGAAGGAGGAAGATCCATGAGATGCTCACAAGGGGTTAGCGCAGTGGCTAGTACCCCCATTTAGTCAGTCAGAAGTTCTAAAGATGATGATTTTACCATTATTGCGCAGCACAATGCGCCGCCCTGTTCTGCACAGTCGGTTTTGCCCTAACTTTAACGCATTTACTTTGTTTTTGTACAACCATGAATCTGCCTCGCTTTTACTTTGATCACGATCTAGCCCCATCAAAAACCGTCCATCTAACTAAGGAGTTAGCACACTATATGCAACGTGTATTGCGCCTACCCGATCAAAGTTTGGTCACCTTATTTAATGGGAAAGGTGGCGAATATGTGGCGTGTCTGCACTACGAAGGAAAAAGCGTACATGCGCAGATCCAGTCCTTTGATCCCATCGAGCGTGAGCTCCCCTGGCGTCTCTCTATTGCACAAGGGCTCGCCACGGGCGACAAAATGGATTGGATTTGCGAAAAGTCGGTTGAAATGGGGGCCACGGCACTGATTCCTATTGCGGCCAAGCACAGCACACTAAAGCTCTCTGGGGAACGCTTAGACAAGCGACTACAACATTGGCAACGCATTGCCCAAGCCGCCAGCGAGCAATGTGGTCGTAACCGTCTTTTGCAGGTGCAGCCCTTACACACGGTGTTAGAGCTCACCCAACAGATGGACCCACAAAGCCAATTGATTTTCTGTGACCCCGATGCAGACATCGATTTTCCCACGGCAATTAATCAGGCCGCGGCAAAAAACCAACAGCATTGGATCTTATTGATAGGCCCCGAGGGCGGTTGGTCAGACGAAGAAAAGAAAATGGCACTCAATGCTGGTGCCATTTCTATGCGTTTCGGCGCCCGTGTTTTACGTACCGAAACCGCTGCTATTGCACTAATTGGCGCCATTCGCGGCCAATTAGGCTGGATCGACTAGAGAGTTAGTCTTCGTCCGTATTCGCACCCGAGTAAGGGGTAGGTGATACACCTGGATCAGGATCTGGGTGTTTGCCAGCATGAATCACGGTATAGCCGAAATAACGGTCTTTGGTACTCGCAAAATCAGAGACATCATTACACACGCTCAGAATGGCCGCCGCGTCTTTTTCCAGAGCGGGATCCCCAGTGTGCAATTTTTCAAACCACAAGTACAAACCAGTTTTTTGATCCAAAACCGTATCACACAAGCAGTCATACAACGCGTCTAAGTCATTGCCAAAAAACTCTGGGAAATCAACGGCTTTAACAATGGCACGTAACACGGCAGACCGGCTACGCGCGCGATCGCACTCAACACGAATGGCGGTAATGTCAGCTGCCGCTGCTAGGGCAAAGATCCCTTCGTGCTGGGCTTCCGTGGCCTCGATAAGACCGCCGCCTTGCAATAGAGCTTGTAGCGTAGGCGCTTGGCTCATTACACGGCCTCCTGGTCAGAGTGAATTAAGTGAGTTCCTATCATGGTGGTATATATCCTGCTTTAATAAAATCATGCAAATGCAATAAAGATTGGCATTTTTAATCGATTTAAACGGGTTTAGGCAAGCAAAGTTATAAATAACTTTGCTTGTTTTGGGGGTATTACAAAAACCTGTTATTCCCTTTGGGTCTTTAGGCCTTAGTGACTGCTTTTGGCATTTGCCTCTAAAACCGTCAAGGCCGTCATATTAATGATGCGGCGTACAGAAGAAGTCGCCGTCAAAATGCTAATGGGAGCATTGGCACCTAACAAGAAGGGCCCAATTGCCACCTTACCACCGCCATCTGTTTTAAGTAGGTTGTACGCGATGTTGGCGGAGTCAGCGTTGGGGCAAACCAACAAGTTGGCCGAACCGGTCAAAGTGGTGCTGGGTAGGATGCTTTTGCGCATGGCCTCATCCAACGCACAGTCACCGTGCATCTCGCCGTCTACCTCTAGATCAGGTGCTTGTTCACGGATTAAGGCTAATGCAGCACGCATCTTAGCACTAGATGGGGTGCTCTCAGCACCAAAGTTAGAGCGTGACAACAAGGCCGCTTTAGGCTCTAGGCTTAGTTCTTTCATGCGCTGTGCTGAGGCGATGGTCATCTCGGCGATTTGTTCTGCCGTTGGGTCATCGTTGACGTGGGTGTCAGTAATCGCAACGGTGCGCTCGCCCAACACCAGAATGTTCATTGCCCCGTAGGTTTTAGCACCAGGCGCCTTACCAATAATTTCATCAATGTAACGCAAGTGGTTTTCATAGGTGCCCACTGTGCCACAAATCATGCCATCGGCTTCGCCTAAGCGCAGCATCATGGCACCAATTAAGGTAAAGCGACGACGCATTTCCACGCGCGCCATTTCACGGGTCACCCCATCACGACAGCGTAGATCCCAGTATTCTTTCCAGTAACGGTCAAAGCGATCATCTTGCTCTGGGTTGGTGATTTCCACATCAACGCCAATACGAATGCGTAAACCGTAACGTTGGATACGCTTTTCGATCACGGCGGGACGCCCCACCAAAATCGGCATGGCTAGTTTGTCATCAACCACAACCTGTACGGCACGTAGCACACGTTCGTCCTCGCCCTCGGCAAAGACAATGCGCGCCTTACCACCGTCACGAACCAAGCCCTTGGCAATGCCATAGATGGGCTTCATAAAGGCACCAGAACGATGCATAAACTGCTGTAGCTGATAAATATAGCTACTGAAGTCCTTAATAGGGCGCGTCGCTACCCCCTCATCCATCCCGGCCTGAGCCACTGCCGGCGCAATGCGAGAAATCAAACGTGAATCAAAAGGTTTAGGGATAAAGTAGTTAGGACCAAACTCGACATCCTCTAGGCCATACGCTGCAGCAACGATTTCGTCTTGCTCCTCGCGAGCCAATTGGCAGATCGCGTGCACAGCCGCCTTTTCCATGCCACGCGTGATGGTGGTTGCACCAATATCTAAGGCGCCTCGGAAAATATAAGGGAAGCAAAGCACGTTGTTTACCTGGTTCGGATAATCCGAGCGGCCTGTGGCCATCACCACATCATCGCGTACTGCATGTGCGACCTCTGGCAGAACCTCTGGCTCTGGGTTGGCCAAGGCTAGGATCAAGGGACGAGCCGCCATCTGGGCCACCATTTCTGGCTTTAATACGCCACCCGCCGATAAGCCTAAAAACACATCCGCATCCGCAATCACATCGCCTAAGGTGCGTGCATCGGTGTCTTGCATGTACTGAGCTTTTTTCTCATCCATCAATACCGTGCGACCGGTGTACACCACACCCTCGATGTCGGTGAGCCAAATGTTTTCAATGGGCAAGCCCAAATCCACCATCAAATCCACACAAGCCAGGGCGGCCGCACCGGCACCAGACACCACCACTTTGACCTGTTTTAGGTCTTTTTCCACAACGGCTAAACCGTTCAGAAAAGCGGCGGCCACACAAATCGCTGTACCATGCTGGTCATCATGGAACACGGGGATTTTCATGCGTTCACGCAGTTTTCTTTCTACCTCGAAACACTCAGGGGCTTTGATGTCCTCGAGGTTAATACCACCAAAGGTAGGCTCTAGCCCGGCAATAATATCGACCAGCTTATCTGGATCCGTTTCATTGATTTCAATATCAAAGACATCGATGCCGGCAAAGTTTTTAAATAAAACGGCCTTTCCTTCCATCACGGGCTTGGAGGCTAAAGCACCAATGTTGCCTAGCCCTAATACCGCCGTACCATTGGTAATCACACCAACCAAATTACCCCGTCCGGTGTATCTGTAGGCGTTTTGTGGGTCGTTTACGATTTCCTCGCAAGCGGCGGCTACCCCAGGTGAATAGGCCAATGCTAAATCGCGTTGGTTGGCTAATTGTTTAGTGGGGGTCACTGACAGTTTGCCGGGACGCCCTTGCTCGTGATATTCCAGCGCGGCTTTACGAAGATTTTCATCCATGATGCTAACAACCCTACAGAGAATGCTGATTGGTGAGAAAAAGAAACAATACGACTATTCTAGTGATTTTACTAGTTAGGACCTAATAACACATGCTGCGCTACAGCATAGGTCTTTATGAAAAGAGCTGATCGGGATCAAATAACTGTTTAACGGCGCCGTCTAGCTCTTGTGCCGCAATACAAAGCGCAGGGTCTTCAGGGAGCGCCTTCAGTGGTTCAGCCGCCCTAAGCAACTGCTTATCCAACACCACCCACTCTACCACTCCCAAATCCCCCCCGTGTCCTAAGAGCAAATGAGATAAATTTAAAGCGGTATTGTCTGCCTGTAAAATATCCCATCGATACGCCCCTATCCAATCGGGTAACGCCAAGACAGGCTGGGCGAGTTCCGTAGTCGCCAGTTGAAAAAGCTGCGGCACAATTTGCCGCAATAAAGCCGTATTCAAAGGTTTGGTATTTTGTGCCCCAAACGCCCCCAGACTACTTACCGTCCCGTCAGACATCAATAGTGAGGCATGGACTAAGCCTGACTCAGCAATGCGATGCAGCGGTCGATACTGATAGCGAGCCTGAGCTAACCAATTCGCCACCAGCAAGTCATCTGGCAAAGACGCTAAGGCATCAAAACCCGCCTCTTTTAATTGCGCCATACTCACCCCAGCCTGCATGAACCACTGGTTCTGCTCTGCGTCCACAGGAGCCAACTGGGCCAACCCCGAGCAATCTAGCCAAAGAATGGCGTCCACCTCGTCGTCACTTTGCTCACGGCTCCCCCACAAATAGAGCTTTATGCCAAAGGCATGGCATAATTGTCTAACATGATGCAAATCTGCGAGGATTAAAGGTGTAAAGACGGCCTGTTCCTCGCCCTGATCTAAGCGACGCAACGACCCTTGAGTTTTACGCTGAACCTGCAATAAGAACTGCTCCCAAGGGCTAATCTGGGGGGCTCGCCCACCCAAAAAAGCACGTCTAGATGGATTCTGCATTCATTTCCTCTGTGGGTTTTCTACCCACTATTCGAATTGACCTAATTAACGAGACTTGTTTCCTATGCCCCGCCTTGCCACACGCACAGAGCTGGCTGTGCCATTTCATGCTGTAGAACTCTTCAAAGAAGCCAACGCCCTCATCGCCCAAGGTAAAGATATTATTAGCCTTGGGATTGGTGAGCCTGACTTTACAGCGCCACCATCAGTGGTTGAAGCACTACACCGAGCGGCGGCAGCGGGCCAGGCCCAATATACCCCACCCTCTGGTACCGATGCACTCAAAGAGGCACTTTGTCATTACTATAAAAATCATTTTAATGCAGACGTGGACCCTGACCAAATCATGGTCACAGCCGGCGCTTCGGGTGCATTAAGCTTAGCAACCTTAGCCCTAATTAATCACGGTGACGAAGTCTTGCTTCCTGACCCGTCGTACCCAGCCAACCAAAACTTTATTTTGGCTGCCGGTGGCGTGCCGCGTTTAATTCCTAGCACCCCCGAAAAACGCTACCAGCTCACTGCCGAGGACGTAGAAAAGCACTGGACAGACAAAACGCGTGGCGTGTTGATTGCCTCGCCCAGCAACCCAACGGGCGCCACCATCGACCCCGAGGACCTCAAAGCCCTGATCAAAGCCGTCAAAGCACGTAACGGCTTCATTATCATGGATGAGATTTACTTAGGCTTATATTACGAGGACAAGCCTCAAAGCGCGCTGTGCTTAGATCCTAATCTCATTATTATTAATAGTTTTTCTAAGTATTTTCATATGACAGGCTGGCGCCTGGGCTGGATGATTCTTCCCAAGCACATTCGTCCTGCCGTAGAAAAAATTGCAGCCAGTCTTGCAATTTGTGCACCGGCATTAGCACAACATGCCGCCTTAGCATGTTTTGAGCCTGAGGCTATGGAAATTTACGAACAACGCCGCCTAGCCTTTAAGGCGCGCCGTGATTTTCTACTACCGGCCTTTGAATCCCTAGGGCTGCATGTGCCAGTAAAACCGGATGGTGCCTTTTATATCTATGCGGATATTACTCAGCACAGTAATGATAGCGATGATTTTTCGCATCGCCTGTTGCACGAAGCGCTCGTCGCTGCGGTACCTGGTTTGGATTTTGGTCCTGCCTATGCCAAACAGATGGTGCGTTTTTCCTACGCCACCTCGCTAGAGCGCTTAGAGCAAGCCGTAGAACGCATGCATAAATTTTTAAGCTAAGACCGGCTTAGTCTTTAACCGCAATACCGGACGCCAACGCAATGCGGCGGCGTTCGGCTAAGACCCTGGCGCCGTAGCCACCATCACTAGGCCCTGTCGCCCCCACATAACAGGCTAAGGCCCCTGGAATAGAGCCGCGGCGTTTGCGGCAGTCGTGCAAAATCTGCGATCCCGCTCGAATATTGGCCTCGGGGCTAAAGACAGCTAAGTTACCCTCGGTGTACATCTCTAATTTATCTTTGTGTACCCGTGTCATCACCTGCATTAAACCCTGCGCGCCCGCATGACTTTCTACAAAAGGGTTATAGGTGGACTCAATCGCAATAACGGCTAAAATCAGCAGCGGATCCAGGTTTTTCTCTTTGCCATTCACATACGCCAAATGAATTAAGGCATTGGTGACTGGACCAGCGACTTTGTATTTACGAGAAATATAGCTGTGCAGTCCCTGCATTTGCGCACGTGACACCCCGCTAATGGCCACCCCAGCCGAGGCTTGCTCCAAAGTTTGAGCAAAACCGCCATAAGCCGAAGCAGAAGGGACTTGGATCTCCTCGCCATCTTCTGTCACCATGGTGCGTGTAGAGGGTTCTTGTTGACCAAACCACCCCAAATTGGCATATTGTTCGTTGCTTAGCGCAGCAGGACGAATGGCCTCTACCACCACCGCATAAATTTGCGAGGCTTGATCACGAATCGAGGGCACCACCGCCCCCGCTGCTATGGTTACCAGCACAGCAATACCTAAATAAATCGCGCACAAATGAATAAATTCGCCCAATTGCGAATACGCTGCACGTAAACTACGACCTATCCATGGATGGCTCGCTGTAGACATAGCGCTCTTCCTCTAAAATGACTTAAACTGATCATACCCTTAACGCCTTTAGAGCGAAACTGGAGCTTACAATCCCTGTGAAATACCGTGACCTAAGAGACTTTATTGCCCAACTAGAAAAGGCAGGCGAACTCAAACGTATTCAACAACCCATCTCCACTCATCTGGAAATGACGGAAATTGGTGATCGCGTGCTACGCGCCGAAGGTCCCGCCCTCTTGTTTGAAAATCCAATCCATCTAGGTCAACCGGCCAAAATGCCCGTGTTAGCCAATCTCTTTGGCACACCCAAACGCGTAGCCTGGGGAATGGGGGCTGATGATATCACTGCCTTGCGCGACGTAGGAGAACTACTGGCTAATTTGCGTGAGCCGGAGCCCCCCCGAGGGCTACGAGATGCTTTATCCAAGGTCTCTATGCTTAAGGCGGCGCTCTGGGATATGGCGCCTAAAAATATCAAAGGCCCTGCTTGTCAGGAAATCGTCATTGAAGGCCAGGATGTGAATTTGGATGACATCCCTCTGCAACATTGTTGGCCTGGCGATGCGGCCCCCTTATTGACATGGGGATTGGTCATCACCAAAGGCCCTCATGCTAAACGCCAAAACCTCGGCATTTATCGCCAACAGCAAATCGGCCGTAACAAGCTCATTATGCGCTGGTTATCGCACCGTGGTGGCGCCTTAGACTTTAGGGATCACGCCTTAGCCAACCCTGGTCAGCCTTTTCCTATTGCCGTGGCCTTGGGCTGTGATCCGGCAACGATTTTAGGGGCAGTTACCCCTGTGCCAGATAGCTTGTCGGAATATCAGTTTGCAGGACTTTTACGTGGTTCAAGAACCGAATTAGCCAAGGCCATTGGTAGCGATTTGTCTGTACCAGCTTTTGCTGAAATTGTGCTCGAAGGCCATATCCTGCCATCCAATCACCCCGACGCTGTTCAGCCTCATGTGCCCGAAGGCGTGAACGCCCTGCCACCTTCAGATTACGAGATGGCCTTAGAGGGGCCATACGGGGATCACACGGGTTACTACAACGAACAAGACTGGTTCCCCGTCTTTACCGTAGAGCGCATCACCATGCGCAAGAACCCGATCTACCACAGCACCTACACGGGTAAACCGCCCGATGAGCCTGCCGTTTTAGGTGTGGCGCTCAATGAGGTCTTTGTGCCCTTACTGAAGCGTCAGCTGCCTGAAATTGTGGACTTTTATCTACCACCCGAAGGTTGTAGCTATCGCTTGGCCGTGGTTTCCATTCGCAAACAATACGCAGGACATGCTAAACGCGTCATGTTTGGTGTCTGGAGTATTCTGCGCCAATTCATGTACACCAAATTCATTGTGATCGTGGACGAGGACATCAATACACGAGACTGGAAAGAGGTGATCTGGGCGATGACGACTCGGATGGATCCGGTACGCGATGCGGTTCTGGTTGAAAACACCCCCATCGATTATCTGGATTTTGCCTCGCCAGTTTCTGGACTGGGTGGCAAAATGGGGATGGATGCCACGAACAAATGGCCAGGGGAAACAGACCGCGAATGGGGCCGCGTCATTAAGATGGACCCCGATGTGGTCAAAAAAGTAGATGACTTATGGGGAGACCTAGGTCTCTAGTCTTTAAAATCAACGCCCTTTATAGGGCGTTTTTTTCAAAAAGGCCCGATGATCCGGCTGCTTTTAGGCTTAGCCGCCTGTACGTAACGGTTTTGTTTGCTTTCTTGTAAGGACTGATACGCCCCAAATAGACGCCAAGCGGTTAAGGCCACGGCGCCTAAACGCCATTTTTTCTTACCTATGAGTGTTCCTGCTATGGCTGAGGCGCCCGACATCAACAAGGGGTAGCGACGCCCAAAGGACCAAACAAAATCCCACCACGGCCCTATTTTCGCCATCCCGCCAAAACTTGAACTAAATCCCTGGGTGAGCCGCCCCCGCGCCACGTCCCAAAGACGCTCAGGCTGCAGGGAGTTGCCTAATTGCTGAGTCAAATAGCACATTTGCTCGCGTTCCAGCGCAGCACGAGCCCGTAATATTTCAATGCGAACCTTGCGATCTATTTTATTTTTTGGTGCCTGCATCTCAGCGCTCCTTGTCTTCTGAGCGCAAGCGCTCCAGCATCTGCATATCGCGTCCTAGTTCTTCGATGGTAGCAGCAAAAGGCATGGGACCTTTGTTGAGCCTATTTACAATGGCGAGAAACATAATGGCACCCAAACCGGCATACACCACGATTAGAAGACCTATAGCCCAGTACCGATATTCGGTAGGCCAAAAAATTAACGCAATCAATAAACTAAAAACCAATAAGGCTAAAGTCGAAAACAACAATGCACCAAACAATAAGGCCAGTAATTTTAATAAACTGGCCTTTTGTTCGCCTGCCTCTAGTGCAAATAACTCTAAGCGAGTGCGAACTATAGAAATAGCGGTGCTGCTTAAATCGCCCACACGTTGCCTAAATGACATGAGCTGCCCTTTTTCATTATAAAAAAGCCCTCTACTAAGGTAGAGGGCAATACGGCTAATTATTTACGGCCAACCAGCATCCCAAACAAGAGACCAACTACACCAGCCAAGCCAATGGCTTGCCATGGTTTGTCATGAACATAGTGGTCTGTGGCCTTTACAGCTTGGCGACCTTTTTCCATTAGCTCTTCTTGGGTGTCATAAATCGCCTCTCGGGTTTGACGTAGGGAGCGTAAAGCTGCCTCGCGCATCTCGGTGGCTTTATCGCCAGAAGTCTCAGCTGCTTCTCGCATTAAGCGCTCAGCCTCATCTAGACTTTTTCTGACCTCATCCATGAAGTTTTCATCCATTTGTTGCGCTTTGTTTCTGGTAACCATAGTAGAGCTCCTTGGGTAAAAAAGAATTAAGTCTTTCCTATACACCATATCATTATGTATCTTATTTTAATACCTTTTGTAGAGCAAAAATTAAAACAATTACATTTAATAGCACTCAAATAACAAAACCTTTCATTATGATTAGCCTCTTTAATCTGAGCCTTAGCCTTCTACTTTTTGGCGGGTACCAAAAATACGATCACCCGCATCACCTAAACCTGGCACGATGTAGCCATTTTCATCTAAGTGGCTGTCAATTGAGGCTGTGTAGATTTCCACATCAGGGTGAGCGTCTTGGACGGCTTTAATGCCCTCTGGGGCAGCCACCAGTACTAAAGCTCGGATCGTTTTGCAGCCGGCTTTTTTCAGCAAATCGATAGTTGCCACCAAAGACCCACCCGTAGCCAACATCGGATCCACAATCAAGGCAAAACGTTGGTCTAGTTCACCCACCAAGCGCTCTAGGTATGTTTGAGCCTCGAGGGTCTCTTCGTTACGTGCAATCCCAATCACAGAGACCTTTGCTCCAGGGATCAGGCTTAACACACCATCAAGCATGCCGATGCCGGCACGTAAAATGGGGACTACGGTCACTTTTTTACCGGCGATTTTTTCTACACTCACCTCTCCGCACCAGCCTTCAATCGCAGTGGGCTCGAGCGGCAAGTCTTTGGTGGCCTCGTACGTAAGCAAAGCGGCGATTTCCTGAGACATTTCGCGGAAATTTTTGGTGCTTAGGTCAGCTCTGCGCATTAAACCCAGTTTATGACGAATAAGAGGGTGTTGTATTTCGTGTATAGCCATTATTAGGTAGCTCTTTAAGTAGATAGTTAGGCAGCGCATCACAGGTGCGCTGCGTATAAGTGTATTTTAGGCGAATTTCAGCGCTAAGCGGTTATTGTTCTGCCAACCATTTAACCAAAGCATCATCAAAAGGTCGTACTGCTGCTGTGCCCTCGCCGTTGACCATCGTCACCATAATGTAGCGTTTGCCACTGGATCCTAAGACATAACCCGCTAGGGCGCGTGCATCGCGCAACGTTCCTGTTTTTAAGTGAGCACGGCCTTGTACCTCGTCATCGCGCAGACGACGTCGTACCGTGCCGTCTACACCGGCAATCGCCAAGGAGGACATGAACTCTGGCATATAGTTTGACTGCCAAATCACATCCAGCATTTGTGATAAGCCTTGGGCGGTCACTCTGGCCTGTCTAGATAAGCCGGAACCATTATCAATGCGCCAACCGCTGGTATCAATCCCTTGAGACTGCAACACGCGAACCGCTGCATTTTCACTGCTGGCCACAGTGGCACCTGATCCGTTGAGCTGATTTCCTATACGCAACAACAGCAAGGTCGCCATCACGTTATTACTTTGCTTGTTAATGACGCGAATCTGGTCGGCTAAGCTGCGTGAGTCGTGCCAGACCAAAGCCTGGGCATTACCCGGTGTTTTACCTGCGCTAATATCGTGCGCCAAGGTACCACCCAACTCTTTCCAAATCATCTTAAATAGACCATTGAAAAACGCCTCTTGTCCCATAGTTAATCTATAGACGCTAAATTCGCCACACGAGCCTGCCGCAGTCCCCGAGGCCTGCACAGTGGTGCCATTGGGTGCGCTTTTAATCTGGGTGTTAACCACGGGAGAACCGGGACAGCGCTGATTACTCCATTCCACCTTGTTGTCTACGCGCATTCCCGCAATGGGTGGATCCACAAAACCGACCCATTTTTTGTTCTGCGGATCGGGCTGAAATACCAAACGCGAGGCACCAAACCCCACCATCATGGCATCTGGGCTGGCGTTATAAGGTCTATCGCCGGCCCCATCAAACGCGTAAGTATCAGTGGCCACCTGCCCAAAGTCAGATCGATCCACAATGACTCGACTTAGATTTTTCACGCCACGCATGCGCACATCGCGCAATAAATTCCATAAATCGGGCACAGAGAAAAACGGATCACCAGAGCCTTTGATATACAAGGGGCCCTGCAAAGAGCCTTGCGCGTCCACGGAAAGCGGGCCTTGCGTATAAACCGTCGTACGCCACGTGTGCTCAGGACCTAAAGCCGACAAACCCGCCCACGTTGTCACCATTTTCATTACAGAAGCTGGATTCCGGGGCACGGTCGCATTATGCTGTATCAAGGTAGGGCCACCCACCTCTTTCACTACCAGTGACAAGGCACTATCGGACAGCTTTGTGTTTTGCCAGGCTTGTTGTAGCTCTGCTGGCAGCTGTTGTGCCGCCACCTGCGAACTCATTACACAAAACCCTACTACTATCACGACTTGGCGTCGTAACCTGTTAGCCATTGCCCACATACCTATCCCCCAGAAAATTTGAACTCTTGTGGCATCAAGCATACCCAAAAACCGTCCAATACAGATGATTTTGTATGCAAAAGCCTCTAGGCGCTTAAAATAGCCCATCGGCACTCAGTGCCTACTCCTTATTTTATTCATTATGTCTTCTTCTGCGAACCTCCCCCTTTCTTTATTTGATTACGACTTACCCGACGACCTGATCGCCCAAAACCCAACAGCGGTGCGTGGGGGTAGTCGTCTACTCTATTTAGACAGTAGCGGCAATTATCATGACAAGCTCTTCAGCTCCCTGCCTGACTACTTACGTGCAGGTGATTTGCTCGTGTTTAACAATACGCAGGTGATTAAAGCGCGCTTACACGGACAAAAAAGCACCGGTGGCAAAGTAGAGGTTCTCATCGAACGCATCCAAGACGAGTTCCAAGCGCTAGCACATATTCGCGCTAGTAAATCGCCGAAACCTGACACGGAGTTAATTTTTGCCGAAGGAGCACTAAAACTAACAGTAACCGGTCGGGATGATGCCTTATTTCATGTGCGATTTGATCAACCCGCCTTAGAGGCCTTAGAGCAATACGGCGAGCTTCCCCTCCCGCCTTATATTACGCATCAGGCCGAGGCCAAGGACGAAGAACGTTATCAAACCGTTTTCGCCCAGCACCCTGGCGCCGTCGCTGCCCCCACCGCCGGCTTACACTTTGATCAAGCCATGCTGGATGAGCTCCATGAGCGCGGTGTGAAAACCGCCTTTGTTACTTTACACGTAGGTGCTGGCACCTTTCAGCCGGTACGGGTAGATAATATTGCGGATCATCAAATGCACGCAGAACGTTATACCGTCCCTGCCAGCACCCTGGAACAAATAAAGAAAACACGTGCTGCGGGGCGTCGTGTTATTGCGGTAGGAACAACCAGTGTGCGCGCCTTAGAATCCGTGGCTCAACCGGAAAAAACACAAAGCGTGACCTTGGCTAACGGTGATATCAGTGGCGACACGCGCATTTTCATCACCCCTGGGTATGAATTTCAAAATATCGACGCCCTGATTACGAACTTTCACCTACCCCAATCTACCCTATTAATGTTAGTGTCAGCCTTGGCCGGTATGGAACCCATACGTACCGCGTATAATCATGCAGTAAAAATGCAATATCGCTTTTTTAGTTATGGCGACGCCATGTTTATAGATAAACCAAATTCATGAATGGACTTAGCTTTCAATTATTAGCCACCGATGGTAAGGCCCGTCGTGGTACTGTCACGTTGAATCACGGCGTGGTGCAAACACCTATTTTTATGCCTGTGGGCACCTATGGCAGTGTGAAGTCCATGTTGCCCCACGAGCTCAAAGACATTAATGCCCACATTGTATTGGGCAACACCTTTCACCTTTGGCTACGCCCTGGCACCGAGGTCATGGACCTGCACGGCGGCCTGCATGGATTTATGGGATGGGACAAGCCCATCTTGACGGACTCCGGCGGCTTCCAAGTCTTTAGTCTCAAGGGCATGCGCAAAATCACCGAAGAAGGGGTGACTTTCGCCTCTCCCATTAATGGAGATCGGTTATTTCTCACGCCAGAAGAATCCATGCGCATCCAGCGTTCACTGAACTCGGATATCGCCATGGTCTTTGATGAGTGCACGCCCTATATGATTGACGGCCGCCCAGCAACGCACGACGAAGCGGCCCAATCGATGCGCATGTCGTTACGCTGGGCCAAACGCTCTAGAGTGGCTTTTAAAGAATCGGAAAACCCCAATGCCTTATTTGGCATTGTGCAAGGCGGCATGTATGAGGACCTACGCGATGAGTCGCTAGCCGGTCTGACAGATATTGGCTTTGAGGGTTACGCCATTGGTGGTTTGTCAGTGGGTGAGCCTAAAGAAGATATGGAGCGCATTTTGCAACATATCACCCCACACTTGCCTGATAACGCTCCTCGCTATTTAATGGGTGTGGGTACCCCCGAAGACTTAGTCGAAGGGGTAGCAAACGGTGTGGACATGTTTGATTGCGTGATGCCTACTCGTAATGCGCGTAACGGCTGGCTGTTTACGCGTTTTGGTGATATCAAAATTCGCAATGCTCGCTACAAAGATGACCTAAAACCGTTGGACCCCAGCTGTTCTTGTCACACTTGTCAGAACTTTAGCCGATCCTATTTACATCATTTGCAGCGCTCAAACGAAATCACAGGCTCTCGCCTAAATACGCTGCACAATCTGCATTTTTATTTGCAAATCATGCAGGAAATGCGTGATGCGATTGAGGCCGGCTCCTTTGAGCAATGGCGAGCACAATTTGCACAAGATCGTGCCCGAGGCATCGATTAAGCATTACAATAGCCCCTTTAAATTACAATATCCTGAACATTTATCCCATTTGTGGAGCAATTTATTATGACCCTAACCGACGTACTAACACTGGTCCCGGCCCAAGCCGCAGGCGGCGAAAACGCACTCGTCAGCATGCTTCCTATCATTTTGATGTTTGTGATCTTGTACTTCTTGATGATTCGTCCGCAGATGAAACGTCAAAAAGAACACCGCAATATGGTATCCAATCTAGCCAAAGGGGATGAGGTTATCACCGGTGGCGGCATGTTGGGCAAAATCACCAAAGTCAATGACAACTACATCACCCTAGAGGTTGCTGACCTAGCAGAAAAACCCGTTGAAATCCTATTACAACGTCAAGCCGTCAGCTCTGTATTGCCTAAAGGCACTATCAAATCCCTATAAATTGGGCCTCTCTTGTTACTCAGCCGACCTACTGCTTTTTACATAGGTCGGCTTGAGTTTTCGTACCGTTGCCACTAAAACTATGAACCGTTATCCTCTCTGGAAATACCTCATCGTATTGGTCGCCCTCGTCATAGGGGTGCTCTATACCATACCGAACTTATTTGGTGAGTCGCCCGCTGTACAAGTGGCAAGCGCTAAATCCGTAGTCAAAGTGGATTTAGCTACGCTCAACCGTGTCGAAGATATTCTACGTCGCCATAACATTAATATGGATGGCGTTTTCTTCGAGCAAAATGGGCCCGCTGGCACGGTACGCGTTCGCTTTGACTCCACCGACACGCAGCTCAAAGCCAAAGACATTTTAGAAAAAGAGCTGATCCCTAACAGCAATGACCCCGATTACACCATTGCCCTAAACCTAATGTCTGCGTCACCAAGCTGGCTCACTGCCATTGGTGCCAAGCCCATGCACTTAGGCTTGGACTTACGAGGTGGTGTTCACTTTTTATTAGCCGTAGACATGCAGGGGGCTCTCACCGGTCGTTATGACTCGCTGGCCTCCGAGGTTCGCACCGTATTGCGCGAAGCCGACTTGCGTTCACAAAATATCGAACGTCAAAACCAATCCGTTGTGATTAAATTTGACTCAACAGAGACTCGCGATGCAGCGCAAACTCAATTACGCCGTCAAATCCCGGATTTGGTGTTTTCAGCTCTAGCCGGATCCGATACCGAATTACGTGGCGTGCTAACAGAAACCTCTGTACAACAAGCTCAAAGCAATGCGTTACGCCAAAACATCACCACCTTACATAACCGTATTAACGAGCTGGGCGTAGCTGAGCCCATTATTCAGCAACAAGGCTCTGATCGTATTGTGGTGCAATTACCTGGTGTGCAAGACGTTGCCAAGGCCAAAGAGATCCTAGGCCGTACCGCTACGCTTGAAATCCGTCTGGTCGACGATTCACCGACCGCTATGGCCGCCTTAGCGGCTGGTACCGTTCCTTTTGGCCTAGAGCGCTACGAGGATCGTGATGGCCAAGCACTACTACTACGTCGTCAAGTGATCTTAACGGGTGAAAACCTCCAAGACGCACAGCCTGGTCGCGACTCTCAAACTCAACAACCTACCGTTAACCTCACCTTAGACAACAAGGGTGCACGTATTTTCCGTGATGTTACTCGTAACAACATCAACAAACGCATGGCGATTGTGTTGTTTGAAAAAGGTCAAGGCGAGGTCGTCACAGCCCCTGTGATTCGCTCTGAAATCCCCGGAGGTCAGGTACAAATTTCCGGTAGCATGGGCGTACAAGAAGCCGCTGACGTTGCCTTGTTGCTGCGCGCGGGCTCTCTTGCCGCCCCCATGGAAATCATCGAAGAGCGCACCATTGGCCCAAGCTTAGGTGCCGACAACATCAAACAAGGCTTTAACTCCACCTTGTATGGTTTCATTGCGCTCGCTATTTTCATCATTGTTTACTACCACCTATTTGGTCTTTTCTCCACGCTAGGCCTGACCTTTAACATTCTCTTGTTACTGGCCGTACTGTCTATGCTACAAGCCACGCTCACCCTACCTGGGATTGCCGCCTTGGCGTTGACCTTAGGGATGGCAATTGACGCCAACGTGCTGATTAACGAGCGTATCCGAGAAGAATTACGTAACGGGCTCAGTCCACAAGCCGCCATTCACGCCGGTTTTGATCGCGCCTGGGCCACCATTTTTGACTCTAACCTCACCAGCTTAATCGTGGGTCTGGCTCTGTTAACCTTTGGTTCTGGCCCAGTACGTGGTTTTGCCGTCGTTCATACCATCGGGATTTTGACCTCTATGTTCTCTTCCGTCGTTGGTGTGCGCGCCTTAGTCAACCTTTGGTACGGTGGCCGTCGTCGCTTGCAACACATCGCGATTGGCCAAGTTTGGAAACCCACGGACAATAACAAGGCAGACTAATTATGGAACTCTTTCGTATTTCGCGCATTATTCCTTTTATGCGCCACGTCAAGTTACTGAACTTGATTAGCTTTGCCGTTTTTATTGCCGCAGTGTTCTTTATTGTGGTGCGCGGCTTTAACTTCTCTATTGAGTTCACCGGCGGTACGGTCATGGAGGCCCATTACCAAGAGGCGGCTCAAGTCGAAGAAATCCGTGACGCACTGACGGACTTAGGCTATGACGACTTTCAGGTGCAAAGTTTTGGTACCTCACAAGACGTGCTGATTCGCCTACCCGCCACCGACACCAATGACACTACCGCCCAAAGCCAATCGGTGCTCGCGGCATTACAAGCCCAACACGCAGATGTGGAATTGCGCCGTGTTGAGTTCGTTGGCCCTCAAATTGGTCAGGAACTCTTACACAATGGCTTGATGGCGCTGCTGTTTGTAGTGATTGGCATCATGGTGTATTTGGCATTCCGCTTTGAGTGGAAACTGGCCATTGCCTGTGCTATTGCCAACTTGCATGACGTGGTCATCATTCTTGGTTTCTTTGCCTTTTTCCAGTGGGAATTCTCTCTACCGGTATTGGCAGGGGTGCTGGCCGTACTGGGTTACTCTGTGAACGAATCCGTGGTCGTGATGGACCGTATACGTGAGAACTTCCGCAAGCAACGTCGTATGCCTGTGCCCGAGATTATCAACATGTCCATTACGCAAAACATTTCGCGTACCATTATCACCCACGGCTCTACCCAGCTCATGGTGCTATCCATGTTGTTTTTTGGTGGTCCTACTCTGCACTACTTTTCTTTGGCTCTGACCATCGGGATTTGGTTTGGTATTTATTCTTCTGTTTTTGTGGCGTCTGGTATTTCGCTAGGCCTTGGCCTAAAACGTGAAGACTTGATTCCCAAGCAGGTCAACAAAGACGAGGACCCTGCTGCAGAAATCCTGGATTAATTCCACTTTCTCGGCAAATCAAAGGCGCTCTTTCACTGAGCGCCTTTTTTATTACATCTGTTTCATCACAACGTATTAATCGGCATACCGTGGTCTTTTCATGTCTTTTATGCCGCACTTTTACGCATTTGTCTTTATGCCCCGAATTAAGTCGCTATAATTAGGGGTTTACTTCTTTCTTTGCCCACGGGGTCAACACCCGCAACGGCTTATTCTTATGCAAAACGATCTCATCACAGAAAACACCACTCCTGACGCCCCAACCCCAGAGGTTAAACCTCGCAAACTCTTTATCCGCACCTTTGGCTGTCAGATGAACGAGTACGACTCAGACAAAATGGCTGACGTACTGAACAAACACGGCCCCGTCGAGTTAACCACCAACCCCGATGAAGCCGACATTATTTTGTTTAACACCTGTTCTGTGCGTGAAAAAGCACAGGAAAAAGTGTTTTCCGATTTAGGTCGCGTACGTCATTTAAAACAAGAAAACCCTAACCTGATTATTGGTGTAGGGGGTTGTGTGGCGAGCCAAGAGGGTAAAACCATCATCGAGCGTGCGCCTTATGTGGATGTGGTCTTTGGCCCGCAAACCTTGCACCGCTTACCCGAGCTCATCGTAGAGCGCAAAAAGCGTGGTCGTGCTCAGGTAGACATCAGCTTTCCTGAAATCGAAAAGTTCGATAACTTGCCACCCGCTCGCATTGACGGCCCTACCGCCTTTGTATCTATTATGGAAGGCTGCAGTAAATACTGTAGCTTCTGTGTGGTGCCTTATACCCGTGGTGCCGAAATCTCTCGTCCTTTTGAAGACGTGTTAATCGAGGTCGCGGATCTGGCCGACCAAGGCGTCAAAGAGATCACCCTATTAGGTCAAAACGTCAACGCCTATCGCGGTGCCATGCCTGATTCAGATGAGATCGCCGATTTCGCCATGCTCCTAGAGTACGTGCACGAGATTCCTGGTGTAGAGCGTTTACGCTACACCACCTCACACCCCAAGGAAATGACCTCACGTCTGATCGAGGCGCACGGCAAACTGCCCAAACTGGTCCCTTTTTTACACCTGCCAGTCCAAGCCGGTAGCGATCGCGTCTTAAGCGCCATGAAACGTGGCTACACCTCCTTAGAGTTCAAATCCTTAGTACGCCGTCTACGTGCTGCCCGTCCCGGCTTGACCCTGTCTTCTGACTTTATCGTGGGCTTCCCCGGTGAAACAGAGGCGGATTTTGAAAAAACCATGCAGCTTATTCGCGACGTAGGTTTTGACACCTCCTTCTCCTTTGTGTACTCGCGTCGTCCAGGTACCCCGGCAGCGGACCTACCTGATGATGTCAGCAAAGAAGAAAAATTCGCGCGTCTGCA
>DUNB01000083.1 GCA_012839585.1 Alcaligenaceae bacterium
AGCGTGGAGATTGGTGGTTAGTTTGTAATCACTTAGGGCGTATTGGCTACATCAATGTGGATTCGCTCAACTTGGTAGAGCTGGAGTAGAGGGGTATACGCAGGGTGGTAAAAAACGTTGCGTATGACACACACTATCCCACATCGTTGGTTTGACTGGGTTTGGCGCTATAGGGTGACAAAATAAAGCGTGAGTCTAGGCGTCTATTTGACGTAAGTCGCAGTACGGTATGGCGCGGAGTGTACGCAGTTTGCCCTCTTCGATCGGATGCTGTTGTCGCACTGAATACATGGTCAAGGCGCATCAACTGGGCGGTTTACCTATAGACATGGGGTGTGTTTTTTGTTTGAGTCTAGATGCTGGATAGCAAAAAGAGGCATCACAGGTAGGATGATTTAGCTCCCTCGTCGGGGGATAAAATTAAAAAGTAGGTACAGCTAGCGATCAATTTCACGCGCTAATGCTTGGATTGTACTGTCTAAGGTGATAGGCTTATTTGTTTCACAATATAAAAAAATGCGTGTTCGCGCAAAATAATGCGCAAAAAACATTAGCGTAATAGGCTTTTTGCGTTTTAAAATAATTTTTTCGCCGTTTATATATAAAGCTTTTGCTTAGGTTAAATTATCGTGTCAGAAACTGTATCTACTCGTACCGAAGAGGATCTGCTTGGTCCCTTAGAAGTTCCTTCAGACGCCTACTATGGCGTACAAACGCTACGCGCCGTCCAGAACTTTAAATTGTCTGGTGTGCCGTTGTCTCACTTTCCTAACTTTGTGATTGCTTTGGCAATGGTGAAACATGCCGCGGCTGATGCAAATCATCAACTAGGTTACCTCTCTCCACGCAAACACGAAGCCATTACGCAGGCGTGTCAGCGCATCATGCAAGGTGAGTTCCACGATCAGTTTGTCGTAGACATGATCCAAGGTGGGGCAGGTACCTCTACCAATATGAATGCGAACGAGGTCATTGCTAACGTAGCCCTAGAACACCTCGGTTGTATCAAAGGCGATTACAAGCAAGTTGATCCAAACAATGACGTTAATATGGCACAGTCTACTAACGACTCGTATCCTACAGCGATTCGTTTAGGTTTGCTGTTGGGTCATGATCGTTTGCTACAAAGCCTAGAGCAGTTGATTGCTTCCTTTACGACTAAAGGCAAAGAATTCGACCACGTATTGAAAATGGGTCGCACCCAGCTTCAAGACGCTGTGCCCATGACCTTGGGCCAAGAGTTCAAAGCCTTTGCCACCACACTCGAAGAGGACCTATGTCGTTTACGTACATTGGTGCCAGAGCTGCTGTGTGAGATCAACCTAGGCGGAACAGCGATTGGTACCGGTATTAACGCGGACCCTAGCTACCAACACCTAGCCGTAGAAAAACTAGCACAAATCAGTGGTCACGGCGTAAAACCGGCGGTTGACTTGATCGAAGCCACCTCGGATATGGGTGACTTTGTGCTGTTTTCTGGAATGCTAAAACGCACCGCGGTGAAACTATCCAAAATCTGTAATGATTTACGTTTACTTTCCAGCGGTCCACGTACTGGTATTAACGAGATCAATCTGCCCCCACGCCAGCCCGGTAGCTCCATTATGCCCGGCAAAGTCAACCCCGTAATCCCAGAGGCCGTTAACCAAGTGGCCTTCGAGATCATCGGTAATGATTTGGCTTTGACCATGGCTGCCGAAGCCGGTCAATTACAGTTAAATGTGATGGAACCCATCATCGCATTCAAACTGTTTGATTCGATCCGCTTGTTGCATCGCTCCATGGAGATGTTGCGCGAACTCTGTATCGAGGGCATCACTGCCAATGAAGCACATTGTTTGCACCTAGTCGAACACTCCATCGGTCTAGTTACCGCACTAAACCCATACATTGGCTACCAGAACTCCACTCGCATCGCGAAAAAAGCCTTAGAAACCGGCCGTGGCATTCTAGAGTTAGTACGCGAAGAAAAACTACTAGACGAAGACGTTTTGGATGATATTTTGAAACCACAAAATATGATTGCCCCTCGTTTGGTACCGGCTAATAGCTAACCAAGCAAAAAGACGATAACGGCATCAAGGCATAGCTCACAAGGCTATGCCTTTTTGTTTGGGCCTGACTGCTGATTATTTAACTCAGATTCGGCATAATAGGTTATTAGCGTAAAGGAGCAGGTATGGAATTATCCGAAACAGTATACGAGGAGCTGCAGGACTTGGCCGATCAGGGCAACGTGGCTTTGGATCAAGGGCGCCTCACTGACGCAATCGAACTCTGGCAAGAAGCCCTGGAATTATTGCCCGAACCAGTCCAGCAATGGCAGGCGGCCTTTTGGCTCTACGCCTCCATGGGAGAGGCCTATTATCAGCTAGAACGTTTTGAGGACGCTTTAACCGTATTGCAACAGGCACTTAGCTGTCCAGAAGGTAAAGAGAACCCCTATCCCTATTACATGCTAGGTAAATCGTATTGGCGCTTAGACCATGAGCACGCCAGCGATTATTTGCTCAAAGCCTACGATTTAGATGGCCAAGGTATTTTTGACGCGGACCCCCTAGAGGGAGAGCTGTGTTTACAGCATCTCTATGATCAGGGTTTGCTGTGACTTCTCACCACCCTTATCTGGCGAGAGTTTACGGCGAAATGGCTAAAAGCAAAAAATGACGGAATAAATAAAAACAGCATAGACGTCTCAGAGGCCACTGGCTTAGACGTCAGCACGCTGTTCATTTGGAGACATGATGATACAACTATCGCGCACGGATTTATTTAAACAACAATGTTACATCGATGGTCAGTGGTTAGACGCTGATAGCGGTGAAACGATGGGTGTGGTCAATCCTGCCACAGGCAAACCGTTGGGAACCATTCCTAAAATGGGAGCTCAAGAGACCCGACGCGCCATTGAGGCAGCTGCCGTGGCGCAGAAAAAATGGCGCGTGCTCAGCGCTAAACAGCGTGCAGTGATTTTGCGAAACTGGTTTGATCTGATGATGGCACACCAAGACGATCTGGCGCGCATCATGACCTTAGAACAAGGCAAACCTCTGGCCGAAGCCAAAGGCGAAATCGCTTATGGTGCGAGCTATTTAGAATGGTATGGCGAAGAAGCTAAGCGGGCTTATGGTGATGTGATCCCGGGCCCGGGTGCAGACAGACGCATTGTGGTGTTAAAAGAGCCTGTGGGGGTTTGTGCCGCCATCACCCCTTGGAACTTTCCTTCATCGATGATTACTCGTAAAGTCGGGGCCGCTTTGGGGGCCGGCTGTGCCATTGTGGTCAAGCCAGCCTCACAAACGCCTTACTCGGCGCTGGCTTTGGCTGTACTCGCCGAAGAAGCCGGGGTACCTGCCGGGGTAGTTTCTATTGTGACAGGCTCAGCCTCGGAAATCGGCAAAGAAATGACCTCGAACGCTATCGTGCGTAAATTTAGCTTTACTGGCTCTACAGAGGTAGGACGTGTGTTGATGGCACAAAGCGCCAACCAAATCAAGAAAATCTCTTTAGAGCTTGGTGGCAATGCGCCGTTTATTGTGTTTGATGATGCGGACCTGGATGCAGCAGTAGAGGGTGCCATGGTGAGCAAATTCCGCAACATGGGACAAACCTGTGTGTGCGCAAATCGCATCTATGTACAAGAGGGCGTGTACGAGGCCTTTGCTAAAAAGCTGGTCGCGGCGATGGAAACCCAATTAAAAGTGGGTGATGGCACAGAGGACGGGGTGACCCAAGGTCCATTGATCGATGCTTCTGCGGTAAGCAAAGTGCAAGAACATATCGAGGACGCACTCGCTAAAGGGGGACAGCTATTAGCCGGTGGTAAAACCCACGCACTGGGTGGCTTGTTTTTTGAGCCCACGGTTCTATCGGAGGTCACCGCGGAAATGAAGGTGGCCAAAGAGGAGACCTTTGGTCCGTTGGCGCCTTTGTTCCGTTTTAAAGACGAGGCAGAGGTCATCCAGCTTGCCAATGACACTGAATACGGCTTGGCGGCTTATTTCTATAGTCGTGACTTAGGCCGTGTCTGGCGAGTCGCCGAATCGCTGGATTACGGCATGGTGGCTATTAACAGTGGTCTTCTTTCTAACGAGGCTGCCCCGTTTGGTGGTGTCAAACAATCCGGTCTGGGCCGAGAAGGCTCCAAATATGGCCTAGAGGACTACATGGAAATCAAATACATGCTGATGGGCGGCATCTAAAGGGATTGCTCAACAGATGGGTTCATACTGTTTGGGCTATTGATGTCATGGCTAGAGGTGATGATACGCTCAACACGTTACTCGTGAAATGACTGTGCCACATGCAATGGCCCTCTAATCAATAAAAAAATGCCCCAAAAATGTGGATGGCTTATCCGTGTTTTTGGGGCATTGTTGTGTGTGCTTTAGACTGTGAAAGCGTACCCGTAAAGCTTAAATGTTGGTTACCTTTGGGATGCCTTGATTCAGATCACCCGTTACGCCATCTCCTGTGTTCTTAGCAGGTAGTTGCACATCACTTAAGCCAGAGAGTGCTGCGCTAAGGCTGTATTCCGGTTCGAAAGAATCCGGGTTGGCCATGGGCCAGCCGACTCTAAATACCGTTTGACGGAACTCACCGCGTAACAACTCGCCTTTTTCTAGATCAGGGAAAAGGGCCGATAATACACGGACCTCGCCGTTGCTAATACGACGAGCCACGTGGTGGGGGCGTAAGGCCGAAGGGTGCTCTAGGCCGGCAGCACGGAGTAGTTCAGCCAAGGCTTTTAAGGTGTTGTTATGGTAGCTCGCAACACGTAGTGATTTATCAGAAACCACCAAGGCCTTTTGACGAATGGGGTCTTGGGTGGTGACGCCCGTTGGGCATTTGCCGGTATGGCAGGCTAAGGCTTGAATACAGCCAATGGCAAACATAAAGCCGCGGCCGCTGTTACACCAGTCTGCGCCCAGCGCCATAATACGAGCCATATCAAAAGCACTAATGATTTTGCCAGAAGCACCAATTTTAATTTGTTCGCGTAAGCCGATCCCAACTAAGGTGTTGTGTACTAGACGTAAGGCTTCGCGCAGTGGCACACCCACGTGGTTCATGAACTCTACCGGTGACGCACCTGTACCGCCCTCGGCACCATCCACCACAATAAAGTCAGGGGTGATGTTGGTTTTTAGCATGGCCTTAGCAATGGCAAACCATTCCCAGGCATGTCCAATGGTGAGCTTAATTCCCACGGGTTTGCCACCAGAGAGCTCTCGTAGTTGCGCCACAAACTGCAATAACTCTATAGGGGTTTTAAAAGCACTGTGCTGGGGTGGGGAAATACAATCCTGCCACACTGGTACATCGCGTGCAGCGGCGATTTCTGGTGTGACTTTTGCCCCGGGTAGAATCCCGCCTTGACCTGGTTTAGCACCTTGAGATAGCTTAATTTCGATCATTTTTATGTGATCTTGACGAGCACGCTCAGCAAAGCGTTCGGGCGAGAAATTGCCATGTTCGTCCCTACAGCCAAAATACCCCGATCCAATATTCCAGATTAAATCACCGCCGTATTTGGTGTGATAGCGGCTGACGCCACCTTCGCCTGTATCATGCGCAAAGTTGCCTAACACCGCACCACGGTTTAAGGCCATCACAGCATTGGATGACAGGGCGCCAAAGCTCATGGCAGAAATGTTAAACACGGACAGCGAATAAGGTTGCGTACAGTCTGGGCCACCTACGGTAATGCGGAAATTAATGTCTTTGATTTGGCTGGGAATCATCGAGTGGTTTATCCACTCGTAGCCCGTGCTGTAGACGTCTTTTTGTGTACCAAAAGGTTGTTTGTCTTCTTCTTGTTTGGCGCGCTGATACACCAAAGAGCGGTCGGCTCGGGAAAACGGCAGTTGTTGTTCGTCACCTTCCATAAAGTATTGGCGAATTTCAGGACGGATGTACTCGAACAAAAACCGTAGGTTCCCAATAACGGGGTAGTTACGACGAATCGCATGCCGAGTTTGGGTGAGGTCGATGATGCCGCGCAGACTAAGAGCGATGAAGGGTAATGCGATGACCCACCACCAACCATTTTGAAAGGCCAATAAACTAAAAACAAAAGCTCCTAGCAAGACCAAATAAAAGGCGGTGTAGCGGCTCAGCAATCGGTGCATAAAAATCTCCTAGCACAGGACAATCTAGAGTGAGGTTCAAGAAATAATGGGAATCTACTATGATAGAACATTGCGCTGCATATATATATGCGTAAGAAACACTATTTTTATTTGCCTATTGGAAAACGGTCAATAACCCCGCCCTAAAGGGCGAGGCATGTCAGATTACCTCTGAGTATGCCTAGATTGACCAGACTAAGCGCTG
>DUNB01000005.1 GCA_012839585.1 Alcaligenaceae bacterium
TAAAGAAGCACATTTCACCCGTGCAGGTAGTTGGTATTATGAGTTATTTTGAGCGCGAAGATGTCATCGTTACGCGTGATTGTCCTGCCGTGACGATTCCTTATGGTTCTCCAGTGACCATCGAAAAAGGGTGTACGGCTACGATTACGCAAAAGCTAGGCAATAGCTACACCGTCATCGTAGAGGGCAATATGTACCGCATCGAAGGCGTTGATGGCGATGCGATTGGGCAAGAAATCAAAGAAGAAGAAGTTTTCATGCCCGAAATGCCTTTGTCCGAGAAAACCATCGAGGACGCATGCTGGACCGTATTAACCGAGGTCTTTGACCCGGAAATCCCTGTAGACATTGTGAACCTAGGTTTGGTTTACAAATGTCAGGTAACCCAAGAAGGCCCAGAGAAATTCTCGGTATTATTGGATATGACGCTCACTGCACCAGGTTGTGGTATGGGCCCCATCATTGCCGAAGAAGCCCGCTTTAAAGTCTTGACGATTAAAGGGGTGGAACGGGTTGAGGTCGATCTGGTTTGGGATCCACCCTGGAGCCGTGAAATGATGAGTGAATCAGCACGACTTCAGTTGGGTATGCTCTAAAAACAGCGTTGATATAGCCCTTGCTCTGAACGCCGGAGCTTTGCGCGCTAACTGCAGATCAGTGCAAAAAAACCGTTGTGCCACGTAGGTGGTCCAACGGTTTTTTATTGTTTTTGGGCGTCATAAGGATCGGCCACATTTCTCTGGCTTAAAAACCACCCATAACGTTAAAAGGCAGCTGTAGATAGAAAAGCCAGCGAGATCGCTAAAGGGCTGCTCTAGGCCAAAAAGGTAGTTATAGCCCTATAGCGTAAAAAAGCTATTTTATATACTTTTTTTTAGAAAGGATGGGGGTTGTGGTTTCATTTTTACAGTCATCAGTAGGATAAAAATAGTTCGATGAGAGTAAAACGAAATAGCGTATATTGAGCAGACGGCTTTCTTTTTTATAAGGATTTTCTATGTCATTATTTCGTTCTGCTCTTTTATCGGCACTGATCTTTGGCGCCTCTTCATTGACAGGCGTGGCCACTGCCGCGGACCGTAATGTAGAGGTTTATAACAAAACCAAAACCACGCTAGTGGCTTTTTATGCATCACGTGTTTCAACTAATGATTGGGAAGAAGATATTTTAGGCGATGATATCCTTGAACCAGGGCAATCCGTGACGATCGACGTGGATGATGGTACCGGTTCGTGTGTGTATGACTTTAAAGGCGAGTTCGAAGATGGCGAGGATGTCATTAGCCGAAAAGTCAATGTTTGCGAAGTCGCTGAGTTTTCTTTTACTCTTTAATTTTTTCGTACAGTAATTACTCATTTGAAATGATGCGTTAAACACAACATTCTTACTTAAAAAAAACATGTTTGGTTTTAAAAAAAACTCTTTGGAAATTGAAATGAAATTTAATTTTTATATTAGTGGATGATTCCAATACATGGTTTTTTTATTATCACTCTATTTGATTTTTAACGGCAAAAATTAGCTGTTTTTTGATCATTAGCGAACATAACTAATGATGATGCAGAACGGTTACTTTATCGCCATAGCGCATCATCGTTGACGGTAAACACACCTAGCTATAGCTAGGCGAGTCGCCCGGCTTGCTCCACGTAGACCCTTAGTGAAAAAGTAACAAAAAAAGAGTAAAACAAGGTATTGCTTTGAATTAAAGTACGTTTTTATGGTTAACGAATCGTGACTAGGAACGAATAATCGTATTGAGCAGATTGTGAAAATCAGTTAAATCAGGATTGATCGCTTATATAGTCTTATAAGCCTATGTTATTGTGGGAAGTAAAAAGAAGATCTCATCGTTGTGAACTATTTAGGAGAAGACTTATCAACAAAAAAAATGTAGTTAGATACACGCTGGGAATTCCTAAACTGCAACAAGAACTAAAAAATCTGCAGGCAGGCGCATTATATTGGGTTGCTACAGATCAGTTAAGCCAGGCAACAAAACTGGTGGGACTGACTTTGTCCAGCTGCTCAGAGACAGCCAAAGCCGCGCTATTAACACATTCAAACAGTGATATGGACCAGATCCACACCTACCTCTCTAATCCAGAACAGGGGCCTGGTGACTTGCGTAGCTATTTGGTAAAGCTGAATTCCGGTCGAGACTTAGATCAATTAACCAAACAGCTTGACCGCGCCTTAAAGCCGCGAGGACGGTTGATTGTAGTGGTGTTGCCAAGCACCGATTTGGCTTTATGGACAGACAACGCTGCTCGCGTATTAAAACAATGGCGCAACTGGATAGAAAAAAATAGCTGTACGTTATGGGTGGTGTCTTATGGCAGCAATGCCAGTGCGCTGACCCAAGAGCTGGCTGTGCATAATAACAGCCTAGCCGGATTAGCAGAGCTATCCACCCGTCAGACCACTGAGAATGAGTTGCGCTACGAGGTGTACTATTGGCGCAGTGATTTAACGGTAAAAGGGCGTCATAGTTTTGATGTGCAGAGCACGGCCACTGAATTTGATGTGATAGCAGACCTGACTCCAGATGAACCTTTAAAAAATCAGCCATCACCAAAAAGAAAATACGAGCTGATTTTCCAAAAAGAGGTGCTCGAAGGCATGCCGGTTTTTTTAGCTGAAAACTGGCAGGTATTAGATACCTGGGATGAGCTGGTAGAAAAAGGATTGAGCATCGCCAATCCTATTTTGATTTTTGCTATCAGTGGAAACAAAGACCTGGAGCCCTTAGCTAGGTTGATCTATACGTTGCGCCTACAGCGCTCTGACATGATAAAAATTGTGGTCAGGGAAATGGGGCATCACTTACGCGAACAAGAGGCGGATTTATTAAAACTTTGCGGTGTCTCCATGGTGGTTCCTGCGCAGACTAAACTAGCCCAATTCTTTGGCTTCCTCGAAGAGGTGAAAACACAGTCTTTCACTTACAAGTTGACGAAAAACCTAGAGGAATCATTAGCTTTAGTCAGAGCAGACCAGGTTAAAGGCCCGTTGGCGTTGATCCCCTTTTGTGCATACGTAGAAAGCGTCCTGAAAAAAACACCCAAAAATGATTTTGTAGGGGTACTGGCGGTGTTACGACCGGTACCCATGCTGACCGCAGAAAATCTGATGTCACAAATCAAACTCAGTCGTTTAGGAGATGTGGTTTGTGTGGCAAATAACTTGGTCTATGTGTTTTTATTTGGCTGTAAATTAAGCTTTGCTATGGTGGCACTAGGCCGGGTGTTTAAGCTGCCTTTTAATGAAATGGTCATTGAAAACCAGCTATTTAGTGAGCCTGACGACATAGAAGAACAAGTGTTGCGCATTCGTAGGCAGGGATCCCAAAATGGCATAGAACCGCTAGTGTCAACAGAACGAATAGAACAAGAGAGCAAAGCAGAACAGACAACGCCGGTTTTTCAGCCTGTATTAACACCACTGGTTCTATAACCGACCGAAGACAAATCAAAAGGTAGCAGAAAACGACATGGATTTATATTTACTCGGAATGCTGACAGGAGTCGTTATTGCTCCTTTGCTATGGCGCTTATGTCGAGGCATAAGTGATTGGCTCCTACCTACTCGTAATCTAAAGAAATACTCCGTACGCAAGCGACAGGCTTTGGCGTTTGATAAAAAAAATAACGCAAAAACAGCACCATGAACATATCAGAAAGCACTCACCCCTCTAAAAATCAACCCCTTTCGTTCTGGCGGGGTCTGGGGCTTTGGAATTTTTATTTCATTGCCAAGCTAGCCTTGTATTGGGGAGGCCATCTTAATTTTCATACCTTTTATAACTTGCTTTTTGCTGCGGTACTCCTGTTTCCGTTGCCTCCCCTTTGGTTACACCGTCTAAGACATATAGCAGCCATTCCAGCAGGGGTTGCCTTGCTGTATTACGACTCCTGGCTACCTCCTTTTTCGCGCTTACTGGATCAACCAGAGGTGTTGCAGTTTTCTAATGCCTATTTGCTAGAGCTTCTTGGTCGCTTCATCAACTGGGACATGATAGGCATTGGCTTTATTTTATTCGTCGCCTATTTGTTCTTAGCACAATGGTTACGCATGACTTTTTTTACGGTGATTGCGTTGGTCGTTGTGTTGCTACCTACAATCAGTTTGCCAGGCTTGCCTCGAATTGATTTTGGGACCGACGCACAGTTAGCTGCTAGCCCCATGGCGATTCCGACCGTACCTGTCGCTAAAACGGACAACGAGCCAACAGCAAATCGCTCCATGAACGACATCCTTAATGATGAACTCAGTCGGTTTTATCAAACAGAACAAGAGCGGCATATAGCATTCGCCCAACCTGCTGAACCCATGGCTCCTTTTGATCTGTTGTTTTTAAATATTTGCTCTTTGTCTTGGTCTGATCTGGATGAGGTCCATTTACGTGATCATCCCTTATTCCAACAAATGGATATTATGTTCGATGATTTCAACTCGGCGACTTCGTATAGTGGGCCGGCGGTGACTCGCCTAATGCAGGCAAACTGTGGCCAACCGTCGCATAAGGCGCTCTACGAGGACGCCCCCTTACAGTGCTCGTTGTTCTCTAATCTAAAAGCTATGGGTTTTGAGACCGAGGTCACGTTAAATCATGATGGTGGGTTTCAAGGCTTTATCGATGAGATTGTCAGTGAGAAAGCCTTTAGTAAACCCTTGATCCCGCATCATTTAGACCCAGTCCTAAGAGGTTTTGATGCCTCGCCGATCTGGGGGGATTATGAAACGCTAAATACTTGGCTTAGCTCCAAGTCAGCCTCCGCCGATACTAAGCCCACGGCATTGCTCTACAACAGCATTACGTTGCACGATGGTAACCGTGAGGCCACAGGAGATGGCGGCGGACGCACAGCTCCGTATCAAAAAAGAGCGCAAACAATGTTGGATGATTTAGAGCGTTTTATGACGCAGCTAGAGCGTAGTGGGCGTCAAGTCGCCGTGGTGTTTGTTCCTGAACACGGGGGGGCTCTTCAAGGCGACAAAATGCAGATCTCGGGGATGCGGGAAATTCCCACTCCCTTCATCACCCATGTTCCGGTAGGGGTTCGACTAATCGGTACGCAGTCTAGGCCGGCAGATCAGCCCATTCACATTACGGCACCAAGCAGCTATTTAGCTATTGCGGATTTGGTGGGGCGTCTTATTAGTCAAAATAGTTTTGCGCAGGCCAATATAGACTGGCAGGCCCTAACAGCTAACTTGGCACAAACGCCTTATGTTGCAGAAAACGAGGGCTCCGTGATGATGAAACACGAAGGCGTGCCCTACATACGTTTAAACAGCAAAAACTGGATTAAGTATCAGTAATGACAAACACAGCATCGTTAGTAAAAAGTGACGCGGATGATATTCAGTCTCTCACCAACCAGCTAGAGACGGGTGCATTTTCCTATGTGGATATTGCGTTGCAAGATGCCTGGCGTCAGGCGCTTGATCAATGGCCACTTTTGGCAGAGTGGAATGAATGGAGTGCGAAAGATTAGTCATGAGATCCTGTATGCATATTACCTTTTCGGGCTTACGTGGCGGGTCGGGCACAACCAGCTTAGCAGCGATGTTGGCCGATAGCCTGCGTCTATTGGGTGAGTCCGTGTTACTGGTGGATCTGCACTCGACGGATTTGTTACGGCTGCACTTTACGATTCCTTATAAAGACGGTAACGGTTGGGCTTTTGCTGAAAAAAGCGGCATACCTTGGTATCAGCACACCTATCAGGTTGATCCCAATTTATGGGTATTGCCTTATGGACGAAATGGCTTAGCCAGTCTTAAGACCACTTATGAACAAGACGAGGCCGAGCGGCTCTGGAATGCAAGCACCGCGCTGAAATACATCAAACAAAGCGCCAAAGCGCCAGCCTGGGTGATTTTTGATGCTCCTACAGATATTGAACGCTATGCAGACCTGCGTCATTCTAGCGACTTTCAAATACTGGTGGCTCAGCCGGATATGGCCAGCCATATTTTATTGGGGCAGTACCCGCTAGACCTATATCCCAATACCAAAATTTTGATTAATGGCATGAGTCCAGAGCGACGGCTTAGCGAGGCCATTATCTTGGATTGGGATCTACGTTATGCACAACAGCTGCTGCCGGTACGCTTTCATGAAGACAGTCATGTGCATGAGGCACTAGCTCATAAAATGCCAGCCACCAGTTATTTTCCGGCGAGCTCAGCGGCACAAAATATGCAGAGCTTAGCCCTGTGGTGTATCACGCAACGAGGAGTCAGCAAATGATTAAGACGCTGCCCACCTCTTTGTTCACCTCGCCAGTACAACAGGCTCTGAGCAAGCGGTACCGCTATGCCAGAGAACAGCGGCAGATGGGGAGGGTGGCGGCGACAGCGTATGTGATACTGGTGGTTTTAGCCTATAGCGTGCTTCGTTTAGAAGGGCCCGCTTGGCGCGCACTGCGCCAGAAATATGCTCCTTGGTTTGCCCATATTGAGCAACGTCCCTATAAGCCAGCTGATGGTTTGCGCTATGGTTTACAAGCGTCCTGGTTGTTAATAAGACGCCCTATACCGTTACAAGACGAGGGCTATCTGTACAGAACTCTAAGAGCAGGGGGGCGCAAGCTAGCCAGAGGGCGTTTATGGGTACATCATGCACTAGGAACAAAAACAACGCCTCTGTTCAAAAATCGTTTTTTCTCTCAAGACAACCAGGGCGCTAAGACAACACCTAACGCTCAGTCTGAGACTAAGAGTGCATCACAGATTATTTTTTGGCTCTTAGGGGGCAGCGCTTTATTTGCCTTGAGCTTATTACTGATTACTCAACCCTTCGGGCTGGCGGCGCAGTTTGTGTTTGTGTTCTTGCTGTGGTCTGCAGCCATGATCATACGTCGAGTACCGGGACGGTTCTCGTCGCTGTTACTGATTGTGCTGTCCTTAACCGTATCAGGGCGCTATATCTGGTGGCGCTATACCTCCACATTAAACTGGGCTGATAGCAAAGATGCCATGTTTGGTCTTATTTTGCTCAGCGCGGAAACCTACTCTTGGATCGTGCTGGTGTTGGGTTACATACAAACGGCTTGGCCGCTTAGGCGCCCCGTGGCTTCTTTGCCTGCGGATACCAGCCTTTGGCCCACTGTGGATTTGATGATTCCCACCTATAACGAAGACCTCAGCGTCGTAAAACCTACCGTGTATGCCGCCTTAGGCATGGATTGGCCCAAAGATAAGCTACGTATCCATTTATTGGATGATGGCCGTAGAGAGCTATTTAGGGATTTTGCCGAAGAGGTAGGGATTAACTACATTATTCGACCTGATGGCCGTCATGCTAAGGCGGGTAACTTGAATCATGCGTTAACCAAAACCGATGGGGATTTGGTGGCTATTTTTGACTGTGACCATATTCCCAGTCGCTCTTTTTTACAGCTGACCGTGGGTTGGTTTTTGAAAGATGAAAAGCTCGCCTTAGTGCAAACACCGCACCATTTCTTTTCACCGGATCCTTTTGAACGTAACTTGGGGCATTTTGGTAAGCAGCCGAATGAAAACACCTTGTTTTATGGCCTGATTCAAGACGGTAATGACCTGTGGAACGCCGCCTTCTTCTGTGGCTCTTGTGCGGTATTGCGTCGAGAGGCGGTGGAGTCCATCGGTGGCTTTGCGGTAGAGACGGTAACAGAAGACGCGCATACGGCGTTACGATTGCACCGCAAAGGATATAACTCGGCCTATTTGCGTATTCCGATGGCTGCGGGCTTGGCGACGGAAAGCCTTTCTGCTCATATTGGACAGCGCATTCGCTGGGCCAGAGGGATGGTACAGATATTCCGTACGGACAACCCCCTGTTTGGCAAAGGCCTGACGATTTTCCAACGGCTGTGCTACCTCAATGCCATGGTGCATTTTTTAGCCGGTATCCCACGCGTTATTTACTTAACAGCTCCGTTGGCATTTCTGTTATTTCACTCCTATATTATTTATGCGCCGGCTTTGGTGATCATGCTGTACGTGTTACCTCATATGATTCACGCGAATCTGACCAACTCCATCATGCAAGGCGCGTATAGACGTACCTTTTGGGGTGAGGTTTATGAAACCGTATTGTCTTGGTATATCGCTAGACCGACAGCCGTGGCGTTGCTTGCGCCGAATAAAGGGACCTTTAACGTAACGGCCAAAGGCGGGCTGATCAAAGAGGGCTATTTTGATTGGAAAATAGCTACCCCTTATGTGGTGTTGGCTTTACTGAATCTGCTGGGTTTTGCTTTTGGGATTTGGCGCCTGATCTTTGGGCCTAATGATGAGGTTATAACGGTAGTCGTAACCATGCTTTGGGTGGTTTATAACCTGGTTATCTTAGGTGGAGCGGTGGCGGTAGCGGCCGAAGCACGCCAAACACGACACAGCCATCGTGTCCCCGCCGCACTGCCCGTTGATGTCAGAGGGGCGGATGGCAGGGTGTATGGAGCCACTCTGTCCGATTACTCTGAAAGCGGCGTCGGTCTTATAAGACCGACGCCGCTTTCAGAGTAATCGGACAGAGTGGCTCCA
>DUNB01000084.1 GCA_012839585.1 Alcaligenaceae bacterium
AAAAACACATCGGCGCTTTAAAGCGCCGATGTGTTAACTACATAAATCTAACTAGCCTAATAGTAAGGCATCATCAGTAATAGTTTCGCCCCTGACCTTCTCAAACATAGCGAGCAAGTCAGGAACTTGTAGCCCTTCTCTTTCGGGGCCACTCACATCCAGTACCACTTGCCCTTGATGCAGCATAACTGTACGGTCACCTACCTCTAAGGCTTGTTTCATACTATGAGTCACCATCATAGTGGTTAACTTTCCTTCACTCACGATACGCTCGGTCAATGCTAATACAAAATCGGCGGTACGTGGATCCAGGGCTGCAGTATGTTCATCCAATAATAGAATACGAGACGGACGCATTGCCGACATTAACAAGCTAACGGCTTGTCGCTGCCCACCTGATAATAACCCAATCCTATCCGTAAGACGATCTTCTAGACCTAAGCCTAAAGTTTCAAGACGAGATCGGAATTCATCACGCATGGAGGCTTTGACCGCACCAGCCAAACCGCGACGCATACCACGATTGGCTGCCAGCGCCATGTTTTCCTCGATGGTGAGGTCTTCGCAGGTGCCAGCCATGGGGTCTTGGAAGACCCGAGCCACATATTCTGCGCGTTCCCACACAGGCATACGTGTCACGTCTTTATCGTCAATGAGTATAGTACCCGAATCTACCTCTTGGTCACCAGAGACAGCATTCAAAAATGTGGACTTACCCGCCCCATTTGAACCAATCACTGTAACAAATTGACCACTGGGTATATCTAAAGCCATGCCACGCAGGGCTTTGGTTTCAATCGGCGTACCCGGATTAAAAGTTAAACGTAAATCTTTTGCACTTAACATGGTGTTTTACGCCTTGCGCCCTCCGCGTAATCGTTTTTTCAGCAAAGGTATCACCAATGCTATTGTGACCAAGATAGCTGTAACTAAGTTCAAATCTTGCGCTTTTAGACCGATAAAATCGGCATTGAGTGCCAACGCAATAAAGAATCGGTACAAGATCGCGCCTAGAATCACAGCTAACGTAGCATAAACAAGACGACGAGAAGGCATAATGCTCTCACCAACGATCACCGCAGCCAGGCCAATCACAATGGTACCAATCCCCATAGAGATGTCCGCCCCACCCTGTGACTGAGCGAACAGCGCCCCCGCCAACGCAACCAAAGCATTAGAAATCGCCATCCCCAAGAGCACCATATTGCCTGTGGCTACGCCCTGTGAGCGAGCCATACGCGCATTAGAGCCCGTCGCACGCATCGCCAAACCTTGTTGTGTTGCAAAGAACCAATCCAAAAGTAGTTTGGCCGCAATCACAACAAGCACGAGCAAGAGTGGACGAGCAATATAGTCGCTGAGGTTATCAGGCTGCAAAATAGAAAAGACCGTGGGCTCTGTAATTAACGGCACATTAGGCTTACCCATAATACGTAGATTAATGGAGTAAAGCGCGATCATCATCAGAATACTGGCTAGCAAGTCCATGATTTTTAAGCGGACATTAAGCCAGCCTGTGATCATACCTGCAAAAGCCCCTACTCCGGTCGCGATGAGGGTGGAAGTGAAAGGATCAAAACCTTGGGTGATTAAGGTAGCAGCAACTGCACCACCTAAAGGGAAACTACCGTCGACAGTTAAGTCAGGAAAACGAAGGATACGAAAAGAAATCAGTACACCTAAAGCCACTAAAGCAAAGATTAAACCAATCTCTAACGCACCCCATAATGAGTAAATAGACATTTGTGTGTCAGCTCGTAAAAAAACAGGCGAACCGGGATAAGGTACGCCTGTTTGGGGATCTACCTATTATTCAACGATTTTAGCCGCGGACTTGGTAAAGGCCTCGTCTAAAGTCACGCCTTGTTTTTGGGCTGCGCTAGGATTCACAAATAGCTCTAGCTTTTCACTGGTCTCAGATGGCATGTCGCCAGGTTTTGCACCCTTTAGAATACGAACTACCATTTCGCCGGTTTGCACACCCACATCGTGGTAGTTAATACCCAAGGCAGCAATAGCACCACGTGACACACTGTCTGTATCCGATGCAATCAAGGCTTTGGTAAAAGTGGGTAATG
>DUNB01000085.1 GCA_012839585.1 Alcaligenaceae bacterium
GATAGTATCGAGGTGGCGCACGGTGATGGTTTGCAAGGATCCAGCTTTAACTATGGTTTTGGTGCGCACACCGACTTGGAGTGGATCGAAGCCGTAGCCAGCGAAGTTCAACATGCCAAAGTCGCGACCTTGCTTTTGCCTGGTATTGGAACCATCCATGACTTAAAAGATGCTTACAATGCTGGTGCACGCGTGGTGCGCGTGGCGACTCACTGTACCGAGGCCGACATTTCAGCCCAGCATATCGCCTTTGCGCGCGAACTGGGCATGGATACAGTGGGCTTTTTGATGATGAGCCACCTTACCAGTCCAGAAAATTTGGCCCAAGAGGCTAAAAAAATGGAAAGCTACGGTGCTACCTGTATTTACGTGGTGGACTCCGGTGGTGCGATGAATATGAACGATGTACGCGATCGTTTCCGTGCCGTTAAAGCCGTTTTGAAACCTGAAACCGAGACCGGTATTCACGCGCACCACAACTTGTCCTTGGGTGTGGCTAACTCCATCGTAGCGGTAGAAGAGGGCTGTGACCGTGTGGACGCCAGTTTGGCTGGCATGGGTGCGGGTGCCGGTAACGCACCGCTAGAGGTGTTTATTGCCGCGGCTGAGCGCATGGGTTGGAATCACGGTACAGATCTCTACACCTTGATGGATGCGGCCGATGACATCGTGCGCCCCATGCAGGATCGCCCCGTGCGTGTTGACCGCGAAACCTTAGCCTTGGGTTATGCTGGTGTGTACTCTAGCTTCTTGCGTCATGCCGAGGTAGCCGCTGAGCGCTACGGTCTAAAAACCGTGGATATCTTGGTCGAGCTAGGTCGCCGCCGTATGGTGGGTGGTCAAGAAGACATGATTGTTGACGTGGCATTGGATATTCTTAAGCAAAGAGAACAGCAGGGCGCGTAAATGATAGGCGTAGCTTGCAGTCTGTTAAGGAGCCGCAAGCTACGTCTAAAATAACGCATGGCTCTGATCTTATGTCGTTGTCTCCGAGCACCCATGATAGAGTGGATAGTAAAGACCATTAGTGCCGAGAATATCCAATTCTCTTTGATGGCTGCTTTGTAGGAGAAGCTAACGATGACACAAACTGATACCGAAAACCGTAGATGGGTCTTGGCGGAACGTCCCAAGGGCGCTCCGACTAAAGACACACTCAGACTAGAAAAAGTCGCTATTCCCACAGTGGGGGATGGTCAGATGCTATTGCGAACTGAATACCTGTCACTGGATCCTTATATGCGGGGCAGAATGAGCGATGCGCCTTCGTATGCGCCACCAGTAGAAATTGGCGACGTCATGGTAGGCGGGACGGTTGCGCAGGTGGTGCAGTCTAATGTGGCTGGCTTTGCTGCAGGGGACTGGGTGCTTAGCTTTAGTGGCTGGCAGGATTATGCCGTATCGGATGGGGTGGGCGTCACCCATTTAGGGGCGGCTCCCGCACATCCGTCTTGGGCATTAGGTATTTTAGGAATGCCGGGTTTTACCGCTTGGGCAGGTTTAACCCAGATTGGCGAACCCAAGTCGGGTGAAACCATTGCGGTGGCTGCAGCGACGGGTCCAGTCGGTGCCACCGTAGGTCAAATCGGCAAGCTTTTAGGCTGTCGTGTGGTGGGTATTGCGGGCGGTGCAGAAAAATGCGCCTACGCAGTAGATGAGTTGGGCTTTGATGCTTGTATTGACCATAAGGCACCGGATTTTGCGGATCAACTGAATCAGGCTTGCCCAGACGGCATAGACGTTTATTTTGAAAACGTGGGTGGCAAGGTGTTAGATGCCGTGATTCCTCTGTTAAATCCGTATGCACGTGTGCCGGTGTGTGGATTGGTATCGCAATATAATGCGACCGAGCTACCCGCAGGACCAGATCGAATGAACTGGCTACTAGGGCAGATCTTACGCAAGAAAATTAAGATGCAAGGCTTTATTATCTTTGATAATTTTGCGCATCTTTACCCAGAGTTTGCTCAGCAAATGAGTGCGTGGGTGGAAAGTGGTCAAGTCAAATACCGCGAAGAAATCATTGCTGGTTTAGAAAACGCCCCAGAGGCGTTTATCGGTTTGCTTAAGGGTGAAAACTTCGGCAAACGGGTGATTCATGTAGGCCAGAATGAATGAGGTGGTTTGTGGTTTAAGGCGCTGATCGCGCCTATCTGAAGCAAAAAGCCTATGCTACACTTGGGAACCTGTGTCTATTAAATGCCACGGGTTTTCTTTTTTTACCCATGTAACTAATTGCTGCGCATTTTTTATAGCACATGATCCGGATTGGCGGCTAGTTCGTGGCGTCTCCATTTTCTACTGTTGGCTCTGGCAGCCTCTTGTGCAGAGCTGGATATCTGCATGTCTAACCTATATTCAACTTGGTTTTTTAATGCACGACGGGATTTGATCTCGGGCGTGCTAGTGGCCTTGGCTTTGATCCCAGAAGCCATTGCTTTCTCGATTATTGCGGGCGTGGACCCTAAAGTGGGCTTGTATGCCTCTTTTAGTATTGCCACTATTATTGCCTTTGCAGGCGGTAGACCCGGCATGATTTCCGCGGCAACGGGGGCGATGGCTCTGGTGGTGGTGTCGCTGGTCAAAGACTATGGTCTGCAGTATTTGCTGGCTGCCACGGTGCTGGCGGGATTAATACAGATTTTTGCCGGACTGATTAAGTTAGGCGGTTTAATGCGTTTTGTGTCTAAATCAGTGGTGACAGGCTTTGTGAATGCCTTAGCGATTCTGATTTTTATGGCGCAACTGCCCGAATTTATTAATGTGACTTGGCATGTGTATGCGCTCACTGCCGCTGGGTTAGGCATTATTTACTTGCTACCCAGAGTCACCACAGCGATTCCATCGCCTTTGGTGACCATTGTGTTGCTAACTGCCGTGACCATTCTTTTTGGTATTGAGGTACGCACGGTAGGGGATATGGGGCAATTGCCTGACACTTTGCCGGTGTTCTTAATTCCGGACATTCCTTTTACCTTTGAAACCCTAAAGATCATCTTCCCGTACTCGATCACGTTGGCGATTGTGGGTCTGTTAGAGTCCTTGATGACGGCCTCCATCGTGGATGATATGACGGATACCCCTAGTAATAAAAACCGCGAAAGCATGGGTCAAGGCGTGGCCAACGTAGCAACCGGGTTTTTAGGTGGGATGGCAGGTTGTGCCATGATCGGTCAATCTGTGATTAACGTTAAGGCTGGTGGTAGAGGTCGTTTATCCACCTTATGCGCCGGGGTGTTTTTATTGTTTTTGATCGTGTTTTTGGGCGATTGGGTCAGCCGCATTCCGATGGCCGCTTTGGTGGCCGTGATGATTATGGTGTCGATCAGTACCTTTAACTGGCAGTCACTAAAGAACATGGTGGTGCACCCCAGAAGCTCCAGCGTCGTGATGGTGGCTACCGTTGTAGTGACCGTTTGGACCCATGACTTGGCCAAAGGTGTGTTGGTCGGGGTGTTGTTATCTGCTTTGTTCTTTGCGCACAAGGTAGTGGATATTCTGCGCGTCTACAACTTTTTGTCAGAGGACGGCAAAACCCGTATTTATCAAGTGCGTGGCCAGGTGTTCTTTGCGTCGGCGTCTCAGCTCACCGAAGGTATTGATCTGCATGAGCCTATCAAAAAGGTTGATATTGATTTTTCCGAAGCGCATATTTGGGATTTGACGGCGGTAGAAGCCATCGAGACGGTCTATAGCAAATTAACCGCTAAAGGGGTTAAGGTCCGTTTTACTGGGCTTAATAAAAACTCCCGCCGCATTATTGTGCAGTTGGCGGATGAGCCCAAAAAGTTATTGTCAGTGAGTCTGCCTTAACTTTGTCGTAATGGGATAGAACAGCCGATCGTGCCATCTGGTGCGATCGGTTTTTTTATTAATTGGAGTGTAAAACCTCATTCTTTAGAGCGAGGAGGATATCAGGGTTTTATTCCGTTCCTAAAAAGGTAGGTTGTTCGACAGGCCTGTCGTGTTTTCATGATAGATTGTGAGCAAGCACAACAGATAAGGAATGGGTGGTTTTTCTATGGCGTTTACACTGACTTTTTTGGGGACAGGGGATTCGGCACAGGTACCTGTTTATAACTGCCTGTGCGCTGCTTGTGAGCGGGCACAGATGGATCCCACTTTTAAACGGCGTCCTTGTAGTGCTCTGCTGCAGATAGCGGATCAACAATGGTTGATTGACAGTGGTCGTATGGATTTGGTGGAGCGCTTTCCTGCGCCTAGCTTAGATGGTATTTTGCAAACCCATTATCATGCGGATCATGCTCAAGGGCTACTGCACCTGCGCTGGGGGGTGAATATACGTATCCCCGTTTGGGGGCCCGAGGATCCCGTGGGCTTTGCAGATTTATATAAACATCCCGGTATTTTGGATTTTTCGCAGACGTGGCAAGCCTTTGAAAGTCGCTTTATTGCCGATGTAAAAGTGACGGCGGTACCACTCAATCATTCCAGACCGTGTTTGGGCTATGTGTTTGAAAGCGCTGATTTATGTATGGCGTATTTGACTGATACGGTGGGTTTGCCTAGTCAAACACGTGCCTTTTTAGAGAATAAACCGATGGACTACTGCGTAGTGGACTGCTCTGAGCCACCACGCCAGCACACACCACGAAATCATAACGATGTAAACAGTGCGCTGGCGATGTGCGAGGGCTTAGCAATTAGGCATTTGGTGTTTACTCATATAGGCCATGAGTTAGACCAATGGCTGATGACCCATGCCGATACCTTGCCTGCGCATGTGATGATTGCACGAGATGGGCAGGTATTAACAAATGCTTCTGTGAGCTGATCGGCGGCGTAGCGATAAGACGTCGTTTTTTAGGGCTGTTACCGACAAAATGCGCTGAGCCCCGAAGGGCCCATAAAGAGGTTGCTAGATGACTGGTTTAGCTCAGTTGCAGAGCCAGTGCGCTGAGTGTCAGCAGTAACACGGGCAGCGTTAGCACCACGCCAACTTTAAAGTAATAGCCCCACGAGATTTTTAACCCTTTTTGTTGCAACACATACAGCCAAAGTAACGTCGCCAAACTGCCTATAGGGGTGAATTTTGGTCCTAAGTCGCTACCTATCACATTGGCATAGACCATGGCTTCTCTGATGGTTCCAGTGCTTTGGCTGGCATCGATGGAAAGCGCGCCGATCAATACCGTTGGCAGGTTATTCATGATCGAAGAAAGCACCGCACTGAGCAAGCCGGTGCCTACGGTGGCGATAAATAGGCCTTGTTGGACCAAGGCATTTAAGGCTTGGGTTAAATAATCGGTCAGACCGGCATTGCGTAATCCATAGACCACCAAATACATCCCTAGAGAAAAGGCTACGATTGTCCAAGGCGCGTTTTTTATGATCTGCTGGGTAGGGATAATTTTTTGTTTTTTGGCAATGATGAAGAGCACCAAGGCGCCCGTTGCGGCGATAGCGCTAATAGGAATTGCCGTGTGGCTCAGTCCAAAAAAGCTGATTAACAGTGCCGCCAGAGTGAACCAGCCTGCTTTAAATGTGACGGAGTCTTTGATGGCAGACTGAGGTGTTTGCAGCTGATTGACATCGTAGTGATGAGGGATGGAGCGACGGAAATACAGCCACAAAATAGCGATAGAGCTCAGAATAGACACCACTGTGACGGGAATCATGGTGCGAGCATAGTCTGCAAAGCCGATATGGAAAAAATCAGCTGAGACAATATTCACCAGATTAGACACTACCAAGGGCAAGCTAGCCGTATCAGCAATAAATCCTGCCGCCATTACAAAGGCGAGGGTGGCGTTGGGAGCAAAGCCCAGACGCAGCAATAAGGCCATCACAATGGGGGTAAGAATTAGTGCAGCCCCATCATTGGAAAATACGGCAGCCACTAGAGCACCTAATACAATCACCAGTATAAATAAGGCGTTGCCATTGCCTTTGCCCCAGCGTGCGATATGCAACGAGGCCCATTCAAAAAAACCGGCTTCGTCTAACAACAGGCTGATAACAATGATGGCAATAAAGGTGGCCGTGGCATTCCATACAATATCCCATACCACGGGAATATCGCTGAATTCGATGGTACCCGCCAGAAGAGAAAGGAGTGCACCCAAACTAGCGCTCCATCCGATGGAGAGTCCTTTGGGTTGCCAGATCACAAAGGTGAGTGTCAGTATAAAAATACTTAAGGCGATGAGCATGACGGGCGTTAGACGGTTAGATAGAGCGATGATGGAAGTATAGGGGGGGCACCAGGGGGCAGAGTTGACGTTCGAGAGGTTCATCGTACAGTACGGACCTTTTGCGTCAAAAGCAGGCGCTATTTTAACTGTTCTTGCTAGGGACGTACCTACTTGTACAAAGGCATTGTGTCCGTTCTGTTAGCGTTTGCGTGCTAAACGACCCAGTCAACAAAGCTTAGTCGAGCGGGATCAGACAGGTAATGCGATCTGGCAGCATTTCGGCAATGAAAATATGGCCGTCTTGATTACAGCTGATACTGTGACCGTATACCGAGGTAATACGACATCTACCCAATAAATCGCCTTGGGGTGTAAAAATAGAGAGGCTGGCAGTTTGATCACTAACCAAAAGATTGCCCGTAGGATGTAGCGCCACGGACATAGGTTTGTAGACGGGGGTGATCAAACGTTGGACGGTGCCTTGTTCGTCTAGGACGACCACGCGGCTGTTTTCTCTGTCAGCCACGTAAAGGTAGGTGCCGTCATGCACAATGGAGTGCGGCACGCTGAAGGTGGCGCTGTCGGTAATAGACTGCCCCGCACTACCAAAGGTACGCACCCATTCATGTTGAGCGTTGAACTCGTGTATGCAGGAGTTACCGTAACCGTCTGTGATGAATAAGCGCCCGTCAGGGGTGCTGACAGCGTGTGTGGGGTGATTAAAAGGCGCCTGCCATTGTGGGTTATCGGGTTTGCCCAGTTGCCACTGCAGCTGTCCCTGAGCGTCCAGCGCATGAAGCTGGTGTCCGTCCACATCACAGACCAACACCCCACCATCAGGCAGGGCGGTGAGCTTATGTACGGTTAGTAAGCCGGCTAGCGTCCATTCGTCTACGAGTTCAGCCTGCGTATTAAACACACGTATTTTGGCAGGCTGCCCCCTTAGGAGAATGGCCACACGTCCATCGCTAAGCACAGCAACACTGGTGACCCCAGTACTATAGGCC
>DUNB01000086.1 GCA_012839585.1 Alcaligenaceae bacterium
ATCCGCGTATTGCACGTATGATTTTAGCGGCCAAAGACCAGCAGTGCTTAAGCGAAATGCTCATTATTGCGTCGGCCTTATCGGTACAAGACCCACGAGAACGTCCCATGGAAAGCCGATTGTACCGATAAGGCCGACGCAATAATGAGCATTTCGCTTAAGCACTGCTGGTCTTTGGCCGCTAAAATCATACGTGCAATACGCGGATCCAATGGCAAGCGCGACAGTTCTTGGCCGATCTTGGTTAAAGCACGCTGCTCATCCAAAGCACCGATTTCTTGTAGTAGCTGATAGCCATCGGCAATAGCGCGCCCAGATGGAGCATCCACAAAAGGGAAGCTTTCCACATCATTTAAACGCAACGCCTTCATGCGCAGGATCACAGCGGCCAAAGAAGAGCGCAGAATTTCGGGATCGGTGAACTCAGCGCGTTGCTTAAAGTCTGCTTCATCGTATAAACGAATACAAACCCCAGGCCCGATTCGACCACAGCGCCCGGCTCGTTGATTGGCCGAGGCCTGACTAATGGGTTCAATACGCAGCTGCTCGACCTTATTACGCCACGAGTAGCGTTTTACTCTAGCTAGCCCACTATCAATCACATAACGAATGCCGGGCACAGTTAACGAGGTTTCCGCCACGTTGGTCGCCAACACCACTCGACGCGCATTGCCTTGTGGCTTAAAAATACGCGCCTGCTCGGCATGGCTTAGGCGAGCATACAAAGGCAAGATTTCCGTGCCGATCATCTGTGCTTTGCGTAGAGCATCCGCCGCTTCTCGGATTTCACGTTCACCCGGCAAAAACACCAAAATATCACCAGTACCTAAGCGCTGACACTCTTGCACCGCATCTAAAATGCCATCATTCAGATCGCGCTCAGACAGATCCTCCTTTTTCTGTGCCTGTTGATCCACCTTATCCGTTAGAATGGGGCGGTAACGCACCTCTACCGGATATAGGCGGCCCGACACCTCAATGATGGGGGCGGGTTTTCCATCTATCTCAAAATGCTTAGCAAACTGCTGCGCATCAATGGTGGCAGAGGTGATAATGACTTTGAGGTCTTTTCTTTTTTTAATGAGCTGACTCAAAAAGCCCAATAAAAAGTCAATATTTAGACTGCGCTCGTGCGCCTCATCGATGATGATCGTATCGTAGCGACGTAACAACGGATCACGCTGAGACTCGGCCAGTAAAATACCGTCCGTCATCAGCTTGATCGCTGAGCGTGAACTGGTTTTATCGGTAAAACGAATTTGATAACCAACCCAGTCGCCAATTTCCGTTTGCAGCTCCTCGGCAATGCGATTTGCCACCGACGTTGCCGCAATACGACGAGGCTGGGTATGACCTATCATTTTTTTGCGGCCACGCCCTAGCTCCAAACAGATTTTAGGAAGCTGAGTGGTTTTCCCCGAGCCGGTTTCTCCGCTTACAATAACCACTGGGTTATTTTTGATGGCAGCGGCGATTTCCTCTCGTCGTTCACTAACGGGCAGGTCCTCTGGATACGTAATGGCAGGAAAAGAAATGGATTCAGTTGGCTGTTCGGTATTTATTTGCATGAAACTCGTTTTATGGTAATCAGTCCATCATTATAATTTTGCTTTACTCTTTGTTCACCCTATTCATCACAACATTATGAGCCAACCTGACCTCGACACCCTATCCGCCCAAAATGCTCCTGAGTTTGCCCCCGCGCAGTTTGTGCGTTGGTTCCGTGAGGTAGCACCCTATGTGCACCGTTTTAGAGGCAAAACCTTTGTTATTGGTTTTGGTGGTGAGTTAGTGCGTGACGATATGCTCAGCACGCTCATTCCAGACTTGTCCTTAATGTCGGCCTTAGGCATTAAACTGGTTTTGGTTCATGGTTCTAGACCACAAGTCAATGAGCAGCTACGACTCAAAGGCCACAATATGCGTTTTGGCCGCCGTAATGAGCCCACCACCCCAGAAGCCTTAGAGTGTGCCAAAGAGGCAGCAGGTGAAATACGTCTTGATATTGAAGCCGCATTTAGCCAGGGGTTGCCCAACACGCCCATGTCCAATGCACAGATTCGTGTGCTTTCGGGTAATTTTGTGACGGCTCGCCCCATGGGAGTCATCGATGGCATCGATTACAAGCACGCCGGTGCGGTACGTAAAATCGATACCAACTCCATTCTACGTTCTTTAGAGCATGATGCCATTGTACTGCTATCACCGCTGGGTTTCTCCCCTACTGGCGAAGCCTTTAATTTAGCCATGGAAGAACTGGCACTCAATACAGCGGTCGCCATTCGTGCTGAAAAGCTGATTTTCCTTACCCCCACCGGTATGGAAACCACCGATTTGGGAGAGGAAATCGCAGGGGAACTGGCTCGCATCGAGGCCGATAAACTGTTAAAAGCCGGTCGTCTTGACGAAGACTCCACCGTTTTTCTTGAGTCAGCCTCTCTGGCCGTGAAACGTGGCGTCCCTCGTGCCCATTTAGTGCCTTACCCTCAAGACGGTAGCGTACTTCTTGAAATCTTTACCCACGATGGGGTAGGCACCATGGTGGTAGAGGATAAGCTTGATGATTTACGCCCTGCCACTTTGGACGATGTGGGTGCCATTTTGCAACTGATTGAGCCTCTAGAGGCTGACGGCACCCTCGTGCCGCGCGGGCGCGCTGTGGTAGAGCGCGAAGTCGAACGCTTTACGGTTTTAGAACATGACGGCATTATTTACGGCTGCGTGTCCATCACCCCCTACCCACAGGACAACATGGTCGAGATGGCCTGTCTGATCGTACAACCTGAATGGCAAGGCGAAGGAGAAGGCGAATTGCTATTGCGTCATGCCGAAAGTCGTGCCAAAGCCTTAGGTGCGACCCATTTGTTTGTGCTCACCACTCGCACCTCGCATTGGTTTATAAAACGTGGTTTTGTACAAGGCTCGGTGTCCAACTTACCCAAAGAAAAGCAAGCCCACTACAATCGCTCACGTAACAGCTTGGTTTTCATCAAAAAACTAACCAAATAAGCCTTAGCGCTATACACATATCATTTTCGCGGCATGCTAGGGGCCGCCACAACTCTCTATTACAATACGAGGGAATCTTCATTTACTAAAGGTGTTATATGTCTAGAATGGTGCAATGCGTTAAGTTAAAAAAAGAAGCAGAGGGCTTAGATTTCCCTCCTTATCCTGGTGATCTGGGCGTCAAAATCTGGCAGTCCATCTCCAAAGAGGCTTGGACAAACTGGGTTCAAATCCAAACACGTATTGTGAATGAAAACCGCTTAAATTTAGCCGACGCTCGCGCTCGCAAATACTTGGCCGAGCAAATGCAACGCTATTTGTTTGATGACCAAGACATCGAAGCGCACGGTTATGTTCCACCCGCCGACGCCTAAGTCACACAGCGATCAAACAAAAAACCCAGCTTTTATGTGCTGGGTTTTTTGTTATCTATGGCAGGTGTTTTGTTAACTAGCGCGGAAAATTTCGATGTCCTGGCTAAGAAAGAGATCCAACCATAGTGATAGATTGTGATGATCCAGATACCTTAGTCATCAAAATCCACGTCCTCGCCCAATGCCGTACGCACGGTGTTTTTCATTCCGGTGTGACGTACATCATCACCACGCACTAGGTAAATCACACGTTCGGCCATATTTTTTGCATGATCGCCCATACGCTCTAGTGCACGCGCAATAAAGATCAAATCAATGGAGCGAGAAATGGTGCGGGGGTCTTCGATCATATAGGTAATGATATGACGCAAAGATCCTTTCCACTCTTTATCCACGTCTTTGTCTTTGCGGACCACATTGGCAGCCAATACCAAATCCTGACGCGCAAATGCATCTAACGACTGATGGATCATGCTGACCACGGAGTTACTCATGTGGCGTAGCTCGACGACGGGCTCATAGCCCGTATCGGCCTCGTACAAACGACGTGCCATTTTGGCAATGCGCTCGGCCTCGTCACCGCAACGCTCTAAGTCAGTGAGCATTTTTGAAATCGAGAGCAACATACGCAAATCAATGGCGGTAGGCTGATTACGCGCAATAATATAGCTAATACGCTCATCAATCTCGACCTCTAGGCTGTTCACCTCTTTTTCGCGTTCACGGACGATATCCACCAAGGATAAATCACCGCTGAATAGGGCTTCCATGGCTTGCTCTACCATGGATTCAACCACCCCGCCCATTTGTAAAAACAAAGAGCGCGTGGCTTCAAGGTCGGAATGAAACTGTTTATTAGTATGTTCGATCATAAAAACCTACGTAGGCGTAAAAAAGCGACGAGAATAAAGAAGGCTAATACTCAATATACTACGCCATTATGACAGGGTAGTGACACCCTTTTGCGTAGCCACTAAGGCAACTGTGGCGCCTGATAACGCAAATAGACCACAACAGACCACGCCGGGAATGTCATTGATTTGCGATTCGAACTGAGCCGGCTCAGCGATTTTCAAACCGTGTACGTCAATAATTTCATTGCCGTTATCGGTGATGAAGTCCGTGCGCCATTTGACCTCGCCCCCTAGCTGCTCTAGGCGACGGGTGACGGCTTGACGTGCCATAGGAATCACCTCTATAGGCAAGGGAAACGCACCTAACTGCTCAACGACTTTGGTGTCATCCACGATACACAAAAAATTCTGCGCAACAGACGCCACAATCTTTTCGCGTGTTAAGGCACCGCCACCACCTTTGGTCATATTGAGTTGACCATCGATTTCATCCGCACCATCGATGTACCAATCCATGCTCTGAATTTGATTCAAATCCAAGACCTCGATGCCATGTTTTTGCAAACGCTGTGTAGAGCGCTCTGAGCTGGATGCAGCGGCCTTAAAAGCCCCTTTGTGCTGTGCTAATGCATCGATAAACAGATCTACCGTAGAGCCAGTGCCAATGCCTAAAATGGTCTCTGCAGAGAGTTTAGGAAGAATGAATTCAATGGCCGCTGCGGCGACCTGTTGTTTAAGTTGGTCTTGTGAGTACATAGTCAATAATTTAGATGAAACGCTGGGCAAACACATCGGGTTTAAAACCCACTGACACAGCTTGTGCATCAACGGCAACCGGTCTGCGCACCAGTGTTGGAAATTCAGCTATCAATTGTAGCCAATCTTGATCACTTTCTGGTGTTTTACGTGCTTCGGGCAAATTGCGCCACGTCGGAGACGCTCTATTGACCAGTTTAGGCCAGCCACCTAGCTGATCTGCCCACTGCTGTAGTCGCTCTGGAGCAACAGGGTGATCCCTGTAATCGACAAACTGATGTGCCACGCCCTGCTCATCCAGCCATTTAGTGGCTTTTTTACAGGTGCTACAATTTTTCAATCCATAAAGAGTCAGCATAGTCATAAAAATAGCCGCTTATCGCGGCTATTTGAGTTTAGGTGTTATTTTTTTGTAGGCGGTTGGCCACGATGACCACTAAGCCCACACCGAAAACAAATAGGGTCGCTAAGGCGTTAATCTCTGGTTTTAAGCCCAAACGGACTCGAGAAAACACCTCTACTGGCAAAGTAGTATACCCAGGCCCAGACAAGAATGAGGCAATCACCACATCGTCCAACGATAAGGTAAAGGCCAATAACCACGCCGCCATTAAGGCCGGAGCGATCAAGGGCAAGGTAATACTAAAGAATACCTTGAGCGGTGTGGCGCCTAAGTCCAAAGCCGCCTCTTCGTAAGATTTGTCAAAATCACGAATACGCGCTTGGATCACCACGGCTACATAGGCCACGCAAAGCACCACATGCCCAACCCAAATGGTAAAAATACCATTCCCGTCAGGCCACCCAAAGAGTCTGGACATCTCTACAAACATGAGCAGCAAAGAAATCCCTAATACGACTTCGGGTATGACCAAGGGGGCGCTGAGCATCCCTACGTATAAGGTAAAGCCTTTAAATTTACCCATGCGTGACAACACATAGGCGGCCCAGGTTCCAATGGCTACCGAAGCCGTGGCCGTGAGTGCTGCAATCAAAAAGGATAATCGAGCAGCACTTAATAAAGCCTCGTCCTCAAACAGGGACTTATACCATTTTAATGAAAAGCCTGACCACGAGGTCATGATGGCGGACTCGTTAAAAGAGAACACCACCAAGAACACAATGGGCAAATACAAAAAGCCAAAGCCAATGAATAAGCTGAGCGCACGCAAATAAGGATTGGTTTTCAACATGGTCTTATCCTTTATTCTCTGCATGCAGGTGTTTGACCTGACTGTATTGGAAGAAAATCAATGGCACGATCAATAACAACACCATCACGCACGTAACGGCAGCCGCCATCGGCCAGTCAGCATTATTAAAGAACTCGTTCCACATGACGCGTCCCATCATCAAGGTATTAGCACCACCGAGCATCTCTGGCACAACGTATTCCCCTACAGCAGGAATAAAAACCAACATCGACCCCGAAATTACCCCAGGCATAGAAAGCGGCAAGGTGATTTGTCTAAAGGCCGTAAACGGTCTGGCGCCCAAGTCGTAAGCCGCCTCGAGTAAGCGCGTATCCATTTTTACCAAACTGGCATACAGCGGCAAAATAAAGAACGGCAAATAGGCATACACCAACCCAATATACACTGCCAAATCGGTTCGGTAGATTTCCAAAGGGGTATCGGTGATCCCTGCCCACATCAGCAAAGAGTTCAAAATACCGTCATTACGCAAAATACCTACCCATGCATAAACACGTAACAACAACGACGTCCAAAACGGCAGAATCACCGCTAACAACAAGTAGTTGCGTGTGCTTGGGTTAGAGCGCGCAATGTAATATGCCATAGGATAACCGATCAACACACATAAAACCGTGGTGACCAGCGCCATCTTGACTGAGCTCAGATACGTGGCCAAATACAGATTGTCGCTAAACAATAAGAGATAGCCACGTAAGTGCAGCACCCAGTTCAAGGTTTCGTCTTTGAACTCAATGAGTGGAGTATATGGTGGCACCCCAAACTGCAAATCCGCAAAACTGATTTTAAAAACCAGCAAAAACGGAATGAATAAAAAGACAAATAACCAAGCAAACGGGGCAGCAATGATCAAACTGCGCCCCGACGGTTTTAATGTAGAAAAGTTAAACTTTTTCATGAGGCTAATACCGTTGCACTGTCTTCAGACCATGACACATAGACCTCGTCTTCGACCTGTGGCGCATCGGCCTGGGTCAAGACAAGGCTAGGCATATTGGCTTCCATCAACATGCCACTATCGAGTCGAATTTGATAGCGCACATAACTGCCCATCCAGGCCACGTGAGTCACTTGGCCGCGAGCCCAGTTTGTTTCCTGGGCAGGTTTGTCATGACTGACCAACACATGTTCGGGGCGAATGGACACATGCACCTCCATCCCTAAGGGCTCACTAATACCGTGATCCACGCGTAAGGGACTGGGCAGATTTTCGCTTTGAATTTCTACGTGATCGGACTCATCCACCACGATCTCACCAGTAAACAGGTTCGTAGAGCCAATAAAACTGGCCACAAAGCGTGAGCTAGGGAAGGTGTACACATCATAAGGTGTTCCACATTGCTCGATCTGCCCTGCTGTCATCACAGCAATGCGATCCGCCATGGTCATGGCTTCCTCTTGATCATGGGTCACCATGATACACGTCACCCCTACCTGCTCTAGGATCTTGACCAGCTCCACCTGTGTTTTTTGGCGAATCTGTTTATCTAGTGCGGACATGGGCTCATCCAGCAACAGCAGCTTAGGACGCTTAACCAAACTACGCGCCAAGGCCACACGCTGCTGTTGTCCACCAGACAGTTGGCTGGGCTTGCGACGGGCAAAGCCCGCCATTTGCACCAAATCTAAGGCCTCAAATACCCGTTCGTGTATTTCATTTGCCGCCACACCTTCTTGTTTGAGGCCAAACGCCACGTTGGCCTCAACACTCATGTGCGGGAAAAGCGCATAGGACTGAAACATCATGTTGACGGGCCGCTTATAAGGCGGCAAGTCAGTGATGTCTTCATTATCAAGATAAATACGCCCTGAGGTGGCTTCCTCGAAGCCAGCCAGCATGCGCAACAAGGTGGACTTACCACAACCTGAACTGCCTAATAGCGCAAAGATTTCGTGACGTTTAACGGATAAATCCACCGATTTAACCGCCACCGTATCGCCAAAAATTTTGACAATATTATCGACACGTACAAATTCATCTTCTACGCCAGCCCATGAAGAGGCCGCAGAGCGAGTTTCTATCATTCACTTATCCTTAACGTTCTTACAGCGCTACATTAACGTCCGGACTTTAGCTCGGACCACATACGAGTTTGCAAACGCTGCACAGGCAACGGCTGCGGCTTAATCACAAACAAGGTTTTGGATACCTCTGGGGATGGGTAAATCATGGGGTTATTCGCCACATCAGGATTAACGAATTCACGTGCCGACTTATTCGCGTTCGGGAAGAACATGGTGTTGGTAATGGCGGCGTGAACCTCGGGTGTTTCAATGTAGTTAATGAAGGTATGCGCCGCATCCACATGAGCTGCTCCTTTAGGAATAGCCATGGTGTCAAACCATGCCGGTGCGCCCCCTTCGGGGATGTAGTAGTCCACCTTGTAGTCTTTGTTGGCTTCGCGTGCGCGGTGCGCAGAAATCATGACGTCACCCGAAAAACCATACACCATGCATAGGTCACCCGCCGCTAGCTCGTCGATATAGCCAGAGGAGCTGAACTGACGGATAAAAGGACGAATGGTTTTAAGTAAAGCCAAGGCCTCTTTGTAGTCCTCGGGGTCCGAGCTGTTGGGATCTTTGCCCAAATAGTGCAGCACGGCAGGGAATACCTGAGCAGCCTCGTCCAGCATGGAAATACCGCAGGCTTTTAGTTTTTCGGCATTTTCAGGCTTAAACAGCATGTCCCAGTTAGCTAAGACGACGTCCTCGCCCATGATCTCTTTGACCTTGGTCACGTTATAGCCTAGACCGTTGGTGCCATAGCCCCAAGGAATCAAGTATTCATTGCCAGGATCCACATCCGCCAAAATGTCCATAATGGCTGGGTCCAAGTGTTCCCAGTTTGGGATCTTGGATTTATCCAGTTTTTGGAATAAACCGCCTTCGATCTGGCGCGCCGCGTAGTGAGTTGATGGCACCACTACGTCATAGCCTGATTTACCGGTTAACAGTTTAGCCTGCAAGGTGTCATTGCTATCAAAGGTGTCATAGCGCACCTTGATACCGGTCTTTTCTTCAAAACCGGAAATGGTGTCTGGCGCAGTATATTCTGCCCAGTTATACACGTTGACGACGCTTTCTTGCGCCTGGGTTGCAGAAAAAGCAGCAGTTAACACTGCACCCACAAATAATGGTTTGGCTAAGCCGAAGTTCATGTTTTTCATTTAAAGGGGTTC
>DUNB01000087.1 GCA_012839585.1 Alcaligenaceae bacterium
CAATGACCTGCTCGTTAGCAAGAACGGTTTGGTCTACTGGATCCCAGTTAACGGTTTGGGTTTTTCTGTAGGCGATACCGGCTTCGAGCATTTTCAAAAAGAACCACTGGTTCCATTTGTAGTAGTCCGGATCACAGGCACACATTTCACGGGACCAGTCAATAGCTAAGCCCATCGACTGCATTTGCTTTTTCATATAAGCAATGTTGTCGTAGGTCCATTGAGCAGGAGGAACTTGTGAGCGGATCGCCGCGTTTTCAGCGGGCATACCAAAAGCATCCCAACCCATTGGCATGAGAACGTTATACCCACGCAGTCGTAGTTGGCGTGCCATCACGTCATTAATGGTGTAATTGCGCACATGCCCCATGTGTAGCTTGCCGCTTGGGTAGGGCAGCATAGAACACGCGTAATATTTGGGTTTGAGGCTGCCATCCGCGTTGGTGGCATTTTCGCTTACGCGATAAGCATCGCGTTCTTGCCAGTTTTGTTGGGCAGCGCGTTCGACTTCGTGTGGATTATAACTTTCCTGCATGAGATTTGAGCTACCAAGTAAGGTATGAATAAAGAATAACCCCTACATTATACGGGGCAAAATGAGTTGCGCCAGTCCTTGAGGGGTAAATGACTTAACCACAAAAAAGCCCTGCAGTTGCAGGGCTCTTTGCCGTAGTCTCGCTGGGTAATACCGGGGTATTAACGTAGGCGAGTTTCTTTGTACTCTACGTGTTTGCGTGCCACTGGGTCAAATTTTTTGATGACCATTTTTTCGGGAGTGTTACGCTTGTTTTTGGTCGTAGTGTAAAAGTGACCAGTACCAGCAGAGGATTCGAGTTTGATTTTCTCGCGTATACCTTTAGCCATGATGTAAGTCCTTTAAATAGCTGTTAGAAATAAGCGAGCGATTAAACGCGTTCGCCGCGGGCGCGCATATCGGCTAGAACGGAGTCAATACCGTTTTTGTCGATTAAACGCAAAGCCTGGGTGGATACACGTAAACGTACCCAGCGGTTTTCGCTTTCTACCCAGAAACGACGAGATTGTAGGTTAGGCAAAAAACGACGTTTAGTTTTGTTGTTTGCATGAGAAACATTGTTGCCCGACATTGGGCGTTTTCCGGTAACTCGGCATACGCGTGCCATGGTTATACCCCTTTAGAGTCTAAATCGGCTTCCGCGCTTGCAGTAAAATTGGTTACTACGGGCGCATTAAAGCACAAGCTAATTCAATAATGTTCAATCTATAAACCTATTGGCTTAGCCTAAGTAGTTCATAAAACAAAACATTCTAATATAAATAGTGGACTTTAAGCAAGCATTACGAGGATTGTTTTAGCGCTGTGCGCCCAGAAAACCACGAAATGGTCACACAAGTGGTAAGCACAGTGACGAGTGGGAGTGCTGACTGGTGCTGCCAAGAACTGACGGCTAGGCCAGCTATAGCACCGCAAAGCATTTGTAGAGTTCCCATTAGGGCAGAGGCCACACCTAAGCGATGTCCTTGTGCAGATAAGGCTAGCGCCGCTGCATTCGGATTGATGAACCCCTGACATGCCATAAAGCCCATTAACATGGCCATCACGCCATAGATGTTGATTATACCTAATAGCGTAAAGATTAAGCCAATCATTATGATGGTGAGCTGTGTATTTTGTGCGACAGACAGTAATTGCTGTGGCGTATAGCGATTTAATAAGCGCGCTCCAATTTGTGAGGCCAGGATCAAACAAAAGGCGTTGAGTCCAAACAAAAAGCCAAACCAGGAGGGCGAGACTTCGAATACGCTAATAAAGATGCGGGGCGAGCCACTGATGTAGGCAAACATACCGGCCGAACCAAAGCCTGCCGCCAAAGAGTAAAACAAAAAGCCGCGGTGTTTGATGAGCTCTTTGTAATTAGTCAGAATGATTTTGGGGCGCAATGGGGTGATATGTGCGGGGGCGAGCGTTTCGCGCATAAATAACGTGCTGGCAATGAGTAAGACCACGCCACAGCTGGTAATAATATAGAAAATACTGCGCCAACTACTGAAAAGTAAGACTTGTCCACCGATGATAGGCGCTAGGATAGGGGTGGCGCCCATAATGAGCATGATCAGAGAGAGGGCTTTGGCTGCGTCTCTGGTTTCCAGTTGGTCACGAATGACAGCGCGGGGAATGACGGCCCCGGCCGCGCCCCCAAAGGCTTGGGCAATACGCCACAGCATGAGGTGATCGACCTGATGAGTAAAGGTAATGGCGAAAGACGCGATGCTAAATAGGCTTAGGCCAAAAAGCAGAGGGATTTTTCTACCGAAACGATCCGCCACAGGACCATAAAAAAGCTGAGCCAGCGCCATGCCGAACAAATAACTTGCTAAGGTGCGCTCTATGTTGCCTTCAGAGGTGTGTAGGTCCGCTGCGATCATGGGGAAGGCAGGCAGATACATATCAATAGCAAGTGGTGCTAAGGCGGTAAGTAAGCCCATTAAGACTAGCCAAGAGGGAAGTCTAGTGCTGAGGTGGCGCGAAGTGGAATGAGGCATAGTCAATGGGCTGGAGGTGATCGTAATGTGAAATGCGCTAGGCTAAAACGGTTGTCGTATAGGTGAGCACAAGGGATTAAGAGCGTGGTGTAGGTTGGATTTTTAATAGCCTAAACAGCTCATTGCGATCGCCGCCACGACGCCCTCGCCAGAGCTCTATATTGTCTTGGAGCAAAATGTTTTGTTCCTCTGGGCTGAGTTTGGGTGAGGTTTGTTGTAGCACATAATCGCAGCTAGGGTCGAAGCTGAAATTAAGCTGATTAAACACGTAAAACGAGGCACGCTGTCCTAGACCTAAGCTAAGGGCACGCACGCAGCTGTTAGCCGGGAGACGTTGTATCTGTTGAGCGAGGGCGCCAGAAACAGATCTATAACTACGTGCATAGTCTAAAGCGGGCATCCACAAGGTGACCAAAAGCAGCCAGGCAGTGATTAAGCCGCCGGCTAATAACACCGTACCACGCCATAGGGCAGGAGGGTGGGTGCGCAGACGCCACAACACTAGAGTGGCCCATGCGACGGTACCTGCTAAGGCAATGAGTAGTGCAGGCCAAGCGATGGTGGTGTCAAAGCCCTGAGTTTGGCGATGAATGTTGTGGGCGATTTTAGGAGGCCAGCTTGTATGTTGAGCGATCCAACCTAGCCAAATGGTTGCCGCAATCAGTGAAAAACACATGACGGCAAACCAGTCAAAGCTGTTAATAGCCCCTCGACGCAAGGTGGGTAAGGCAAAAGCGGCTAATACCGCAAAGGGCACCACCAATAGGCTGTATTCCGGTTCGAAAGCTTTTTGGTAAAAGCTTAAAAGTAGCAGAGGGCCTAGCGCCAAGCTAAACGGAATCGCGATATGAGGGAAGCGTAACCAAGCGCGCCACTGCCAGAGTGCCACAACAACTAGGGGCCAGGTGGGCCAGAGAAACCAGAGTAAATCACGCGCGCTGCTCAGTAGGGATTTGTATTGAGGCCAAGTGATTTGGTCCAAGTGCCAAAGCTGCCATTGTTGCCACCAGTAGGTGTAGCTTTGAGCAGGGATAATCCAGCAGAGCGCAATAAGTAGGGCGATGCTAAAGCTGACAACGAGGTGCTTGGCATAGGTGCGTAGTGAGGCGCATAGCGCAAAAGCGCAAAGCGTACTTAAGCTAAGGCTGAGCGCCACCCATAGGCCTTGGTTCAAAAAGCTTAGGCTAAGCGCTGCGCCAAGTAACAATGCCGCACGCCAGGGCTTTTTACTAAATAAGCTGAGCGCATAGAAGACACTGGAGTACAGGGCGAGGCTAAGCGGTACGGAGGAGGTTTCGTGTAAGCGCCAGATAATCCCGATGGTTGCTACGCACAGCAGTAAGGCGGCATCGGCAATCATACGACCGTAATCGGTAGCAGAGGGCTCACCACCGAAGGGTAAGGGCAAGGGCTGAGCGGCTTTGAGGCTGGCTAATCGAAATACACCCTGCCAAAGTGTGCTGATCAGGATGAGAAAATAGAGTAGGTTGGGTAGTCTGGACGCAATAATATTGGCGTTTAGCTCAGAGGTAAAGAGCTGAAGCAGCGGACTAAACACATAAATAAAAGCCGTACCTATCCAAATAGAAAGCGGTCCTAGTTCGGCATAGGCCAGATCACCAATTTGAGGGGTGATCAGTGTTTGCCAGCCTTCGTAGTGCAGGGCACTTAACATGGTGGCTAAGCCAATCACATCGTCACTTTTCCATGGGTCACGGAAAAACAAGCCCGCAAAAATGTAAATCAAACCAACCACCCACAAAATAATTCGGGGTAGTTTGCTAGCAGCAGGGGTGGTGAGCCGCGCTGGAGTGGAGAGTGGAATGATAGGGGACACAAGCACTATATGAAAGATGAGACTAGGGCATTATGATAAATCATATTGTCAGCTCGAGGGGAAACGCAGCGGGAAGAGCGGAAATAAAAAAAGCAGCCAGTTGGCTGCTTTTTTGCTGCGATGCGGTATTACGCTTTGTTGCGAGTACCAGCAGTGCGAGCGAAACGGGCACGGAATTTTTCAACGCGACCTGTTTCAACGATGCGTGTTTGAGCACCGGTGTAAAACGGGTGAGACTCGGAAGTCACGTCACACTTAAATAGTGGGTATGTTTTACCGTCTAACTCGATCGTGTCACGAGTGTTAAGAGTAGAACGTGAAATAAAAGTGTTACCGGTTTGTTGATCCAAGAACACCACTTCGCGGTATTCGGGGTGGATGCCTACTTTCATGATGTTATCCTGTTGTCTAAAGCGGACCGCCAACAGATGGATTAACAACAATCTGCCACGTATCCTGTAAAACCAAAGATTTTATCATTTATGCGCACTTTTGCAAAGCGAAACGCCTGTGGCCTAAGGTGACCACAACAAATGTTGCGTAAATGCCGAAATAAAAAAACGACGTTGATTACATATTACCCAGTTCAGCTAATGAGGTAGCATGTCCCGCCGTAATAATCAGGTGGTCAAGTAACCGTATGTCTACCAAAGAAAGTGCTTGTTGTAGGTGTTTAGTGAGCGCTAAGTCAGCAGCACTAGGGCTACGCACCCCTGAGGGATGATTATGTGCAAGTATTATAGCTGCAGCATGATGTTTTAGGGCGGATTTTACGATTTCTCTTGGATAGACCGAAGCCTGGGTCAACGTGCCACGCGAAACCTCCTCGCTAGTGATCAAATGGAGTTGGTTGTCTAGGTATAAGGCGATGCAGTGTTCAATAGTGAGATGCCCCAGTTGGGCAATGCAGTAGCTTTTGACTAAACGGGGCTGATTCATCACCGGGCCCAACCGCAAACTTTGTGCCAGAGCGCGTCGATTGATTTCGCTAATGGCTTGGAGTTCGCAGGCTTTGGCGGTGCCGATGCCTTTTTGCTTTAAAAGAGTACCGGTATCGGTGGCCAATAGACCGCGCAAACCTCCTAGCGTTTGCAATAAATGATCGGCTAATTGCAGCACCGATTGTTGGCTGGTGCCAGTGCGTAACAGAATGGCGAGTAGTTCAGTATCACTGAGTGCTTGGGGACCGGCCTGTAGCAGTCGTTCACGAGGCCGCACATTATTTAGGGATTTGCTGTCAGAAGTCATAGTAAGCATTAAAATAGATAAATTAATTAAGACTTAGACTTATTAGGGTGACAGACCTTGAACGCAGAAAACCAAGACCAACGGCCAATAGTCCATGAGGACTCTTACTTAACCTTGCACTATTGCATCCAAATTTTGACAGGCCCCGCGGGTGGCACCATATTTGCGAATACTTTTGATGGTCGTCCTGCAACCTTGCAAATGGGAATGGGACAGTGGTCGCCAGGGTTAGAACAGGTACTTTTGGGTAAGGCCGAGGGTGAGGTGTTTGGCTGCACCTTAGAGCCCGAACAAGCCTATGGCGAACGCAACCCAGCCTTGGTGCAATGGGTAAGCCGAGAAATGCTGGGGGACCTGACGGATCCTGACACGACGTATGAAACCGGCGATATGGTGGAGTTCGCTGCGCCTACCGGCGTGCGCTATGCAGGTGTGTTAAAACAGTGGGGTGAAGACGCCGCTTTATTTGACTTTAATCATCCTTTGGCCGGCGCGCAAATTCGTCTAGACGTACAGATATTAGGAATATTATGAAACCTCAGGTGGAATCTTTAGAAAGCATGCAGGTTGTGTTAGCACAGCCTCGCGGTTTTTGTGCCGGTGTAGACCGTGCGATTGACATTGTAGAGCGAGCCTTGGAAATCCACGGCAAACCTATCTATGTGCGCCATGAAATTGTGCATAACCGCTATGTGGTGGAAAATCTGCGCAACAAAGGGGCGATCTTTATTAAAGAGCTAGACGAGGCTCCGGCCGGCGCGATCGTCGTGTTTTCTGCTCATGGCGTGTCATTAGCGGTGCGCGAAGAGGCTGAAAAACGTGGCTTGACGGTTTTTGATGCCACCTGTCCGTTGGTAACTAAGGTGCACCGCGAGGTCTCCAGAATGCGCGCCAATGGTCGTGAGATCATTATGATTGGTCACAAAGGCCACCCAGAGGTAGAGGGTACCTTGGGTCAATCCAACGAAGGCATGTTCTTGGTTGAAACCGTGCAGGATGTGCTCGACCTAGAGGTTAAAGATCCAGAAAACTTAGCCTTTGTGACCCAAACGACCTTGTCCGTAGATGATGCAGAAGAGGTGGCGAATGCGTTGCGCACACGTTTCCCCAGTATTATGGAGCCCAAAAAGAGTGACATTTGCTATGCCACGCAAAACCGTCAAGATGCGGTGAAATTTATGGCACCGCAGTGTGACGTGGTGTTGGTAGTAGGCAGTGTAAATAGCTCTAACTCGAATCGCTTACGTGAGGTGGCAGAACGCATTGGCACAGCAGCGTATCTGTTAGATGATCCGGCCATGGTCAAAGAAGAATGGTTTGTAGGCAACCCACGCGTAGGGATTACGGCGGGCGCCTCCGCTCCCGAAGAACTCGTACAGCAGGTGATCGATCGCATTAGAGAGCTAGGTGCGGCGTCGGTACGAACCTTAGAAGGGGTAGAGGAAAACATTTCTTTCCCCTTGCCTAGAGAGCTTTCCCGTAAACTAAATGATGGGAGCGATGCGACGGTTTAAGTCACATTGACGGGACTGCCTGGGTGGCGACTACGCGGCTTAAATAGCGAGTCAAGGATGACCGTTTGTAGCGCACTGGATTCGTCTAGGCAGTCTTTCATTAAACAAGGGAAACAATGAGTAAAATCAATACGATTGTAGCGGGCGCTGCGGTTTTGGCCGCGGTATACGGGGGCACGGCCTGGTACATGGGTAAAAAGGCCGAAACAGAAATCCAGCGTCAGGTTACTGAGATCAATACGGCTCTTGCCACACATCAGGCGGTTAAGCTTGAAGATGGGCAAATCAAAGTCAATGTGCTCAGCTACGATCGCGGTTGGTTAAGCTCCAAGATTAATTACGAGGTGCAGGTAGAGGATGGGGGTGAGCAATACCAGTTTTTGCTTGCCGATCATTTGCGTCATGGTCCGTTTCCCTTTGATGCGCTGCGTAAAGGGCAGCTACGTCCTTTGCTAGCGTATAGCGAAATACAGTTGCTACAAAGCCGACCCGTTAACAAATGGTTTGAGGCCACCAATGGGGCCTTGCCTCTTCAAGCTCATAGTTTTATTTCTTTTAATGGCTCTACTCAAAGCCACGTTGCATTGGCCGCGGTGGACTATCAGGATGAGGACGGTAGCCGTCTGACGACCAGTCTGGCCGAGGCCACAATCGATTACGATAAACCTCAAGGACTGAGTTCGATCGTGGCACAGTTCCCTAGCCTCAGCTTTCTTGATGGCGAGAATCAAACGCAGCTTCAATTACAAAACACCCAGTTCACCGGATCTTTGTCTGAGTCCCCTAAAGCTCAAGACGTCTTGGTCTCATGGAACATGCATCAGTCTATGACCATTGATCAAGTCGGCCTAACCTTAAAGGGGTCTGAACCCATTTATTTGAATCAGATGGCGGCTAGCTCGAGTTATACGTTGAATAACGAGTTGCTCGATGCGACCTTGACCTACGAATTAGGCCAGTTGCTGATGGGTAATCATGATTTTGGGCAGGCCCAACTAGAGGTAGCAGCCAAACGATTAGATTATGCTTTGTTGGCACAATTGTCTCAGACAGAAGACATGGATCAGATGGATAAGGAAGAATTGCATCTGCTGTTGCAGCAACTGCTGGCGCCTAAGCCCGAGCTAAGTATTCGTAAACTGAACTTAACGAATCAGGCGGGAACCAGCTCATTAACGGCAGATCTGCATTGGGCGGCGACAGCGGCTGATGATTATCTATCAGAAAATGTGGAATTAGAGCATTACTTTGATGTGCTCAATGTGGATGTGGCGCTTTCTCGCGCCATGATTCAAGGCTATTTTGTCGAAGAGTCCATTTTAAGTAGCATGGCGGATATGCTGTTCCATCGTTTTGCGAAGCAAGGACAGGAGAGCGGTTTGCTGATTTATGATGGTAAGGAAGCCAAGCTGGATCTACAGTTTGACGCCGCTACGCAAAAACTCATGCTAAATGGCAAAGCCCTGACCGCCGAACAGTTGGCACAGACAGCGGCGGCTTTGTTCAAAGACGGCGAGTTATTATTTTAAATGCGCTTGCCTCAACATCTGGTAGGTTTGGTGCAAATCCAAGCCCATCACCCCACTATAGCTGCCTTCTAGGTGCTCAATGAAGGCAGCGGCCAAGCCTTGAATGCCATAAGCGCCCGCTTTGCCTAGCGGTTCTTCGCTACGGCAGTAGCGTTCTATTTCATCAGGGCTTAGGGCTTTGAATCGAATTTGACTGGTAGACAGCGTGCTGTAAATTTGCCCCTGGTGCGCTAAGCAGGCAGCCGTATGAACCTGATGACTGCTGCCTGATAACCGTTGTAATAGCTGTGCTGCATGCGCTAAGTCAACGGGTTTACCCAATATATCCCCTTGTAGCTCTACCGTGGTGTCGGCACATAAGATAGGCCAGTCTTGATTTAAGCTGGCCTGTTTTTTACGCCAAGCCAGCGCATGCTGTAGTTTATCTAAAGCCGTGCGCTGTACATATTGGGTCGCTGTTTCATTTGCCCAAATGGGTTCGTCCTCGCCATCGGGGGCAGGCACATGCAACACCTCATGTTTGATGCCAAGTTGATTTAATAGTTCGTGACGTCTAGGGCTGGCGGAGGCCAAGTAAATAGCTTGTTGCATTAACATAAGGCGAAAATAGAGCTAAGGGACTTGTAAAATCTGCATGCTGTTGGTGCCACCGGCCTGACCTAATCGGCCCTGAGTCAAAATAACCCAATCACCGCTTTGTACGGCTTGCTGGTCGAGCAGGTACTGCATGGCGGCTGGAGCCACTTGTTCCACTGAATATTGGCGTGCATCAAAACTCATGCTATAGACCCCACGAAATAAAGCGGCACGTTGCTGCGTGCTGGTGTGACGCGTAAAACAAAAAATGGGGACATTGGATTTGATGCGCGACATGATAAGAGGGGTGCGACCGCTTTCGCTGAGGCTGATGATGGCCTTGATGCCTGGGTAGTGATTCGCTGCATACATAGCGGATAAGGCAATGGTGTCATCGCAGCGCTCAAAGGTCTCGCCTAAACGGTGTTTGGAAACGCTGCTGTTGGGTTCGGCTTCGGCCCCCACGCAAATGCGTGCCATCGCCTTGATGGCCTCTACGGGATATTGGCCGGTTGCGCTTTCACCTGACAACATGACGGCATCGGTATAGTCCAGAACGGCGTTAGCCACATCGGACACCTCGGCACGAGTGGGAACCGGGCTCTGTGTCATGGATTCCATCATCTGAGTGGCGGTGATCACAATTTTGTTTAAACGACGTGCATGCTGAATGATTCGTTTTTGAATACCTACCAAGCGCGCATCACCAATCTCCACACCCAAATCGCCACGAGCCACCATGACGCCATCGCTGACGGAAATGATATCGTCTAGGGCGGCATCGTCCTCGACGGCCTCTGCGCGTTCTATTTTTGCAATCACCCAGGCGTCGGAACCGGCCGCCTGAATGAGCGCACGCGCTTGTTGAATATCGGAGCCATAGCGTGGAAAGGACACCGCGATATAGTCGAGGTTAAGTTCAGCAGCTAGCAGGATGTCTGCGCGGTCTTTGTCCGTTAAGCTAGGAGCGGAAATACCCCCTCCGCGGCGGTTAATGCCTTTGTTATTCGAGAGCTCGCCTGCATTGATGACGATGGTTTCGACGCGATCAGCAAAAACCTGTTCAACTTGGAGCACGATTTTGCCATCATCTAATAACAGCTCATCACCTGGTTGGCAGGCATCAATCAATGGCGGGTATTCCACGGCAACGATATGCTGATCACCGGCTTCGGGTGGGTGCGTGGTAGACAGTGTAAATGCCTGTCCTTGGCGTAGTTGGATGCTTTTGTTGCTAAAGCGTGCAATGCGGATCTTGGGGCCTTGTAAATCTCCCATAATCGCAACGAAGCGACCATGCTTAGCCGCTATGCTTCGAACCAGTTGGGCTTTTTCGCGATGACTATCAGCGGAACCATGAGAAAAGTTTAAGCGGGCCACATCCAGACCGGCCAAGATGAGCTGTTCAATGGCTTGTGCATTGTCACTGGCAGGACCAAGGGTAGCTACAATTTTTGTGCGTCGTTTAACCATGGTTAACTCCGGTGGTAAGGGTGGTTGTGGTTAATGGACCAAGCTCTATAGAGCTGTTCCGCTAAGAGCACGCGTACCATAGGGTGGGGCAGAGTCAGGTCAGATAAGCGAATTTTTTGGGGGCAACGCTGTTTAAAATCGGGATCCAATCCATCCGGGCCACCGATAATAATGGCGAGGTCATTACCGCTATCACGCCACTGTTGCAGTTGTTGTGCAAGCTGCATGGTCGTGAGATTGCGCCCTTTTTCGTCTAAGGCGACAACATGAGCGTGCGCAGGGATAGCCGCTTCGATGCGTTTTGCCTCGGCGCTCATCATCTGCGGCACCGTTTTGCCCGTGGTTCTGGGCTCAGGTTTGATTTCTTTGAGCTCTAGCGCGTAATCAGCGGGCATGCGTTGGCTGTAATCCTGCCAAGCGGTGACCACCCAATCGGGCATGCGTTGCCCTACAGCAATAATAGTGATTTTCATAAAGCGCAACGCCCTGAGCGGGCGTTGTATTAGTCATCAGATAACTGAGGCATTTGATCGACTTTTAGGTCGAGCTCGATGGGGTATTCGCCCCAGATTTCTTCTAGGTTGTAATAGTCGCGAATGGCAGGCTGCATGGTGTGGATTACCACATCGCCTAAGTCGACCAGTACCCATTCGCCAGTGTCGGCGCCTTCGTAGGCGAGAACGTGTAGGCCGGCTTTTTTCGCTGCATCAATCACGTTATCGGCGAGTGCTTTGGTTTGGCGTGCATTACCACTGGCGATGACGACGCGGTCAAATAAGCCGGTGAGCTTAGAGGTGTTAAATGCTTTAATGTCTTTGGCGCGACCCTCTTCGAGGGCGTCCACGACAAGACGTAGCTGGTCTTCGATATTCATAAGTGTTTTCATAGCTGATAAAGGTTGTGTTGTTTAATATAGTGCGCTACGGGCGTAGGCACCATAGTAGCCACGGACTGATGTTGTTGTAGCCGTTCACGTATCAGCGTAGCGGAAATAGGCATCGGATCAAAGTCGATCACAAAGAGCGTTTTGTCCTGATGGTGTAGAAACTGCTGTAATTCGGGTGTGGGGGTTAAGGTCGAGCCTGGACGCTGTGCTACCGCTAAATGCACATGTTGCAAGATGTCTTGCCAGCGGTGCCAGGTAGTTAGGTTTTGGAGTTGATCAGCGCCTAAAATCCAAAAGTAGTCTGCATTAGCAGGCAGTTGGCTGACCGTATCATACGTGTAAGTGGCACCACCACGCTCAATTTCAATAGGATTGATACCTAAAAAAGGGTGGGGGGCAATAGCCAATTGTAACATGGCTAGGCGGTGCTCAGCCGAGGCGCCCATGTGTTTTTTTTGCCACGGGTTCGCCGCCGGTAATAACTGAACTTGGTCTAGGGCCAGTTCACGTTGGGCCGCATTGGCTAAGGCAATGTGAGCCACGTGAACGGGATCAAAGCTGCCGCCTAGTAAGCCTATGCGTGGTTTAGCCATGCGCGCGGTGTTAAGTAATCATAGAGCTTGGCCTCTGGGCTGTTGGGCTCAGGCTCCCAACAATAACGCCAGGCTGCCATAGGTGGCATGGATAATAAAATGGACTCGGTGCGACCTCCGGATTGCAGACCAAACAAGGTGCCACGATCAAAGACCAAATTGAATTCCACATAGCGACCACGACGATAAGCTTGGAAGTCACGCTCACGTTCGCCATAAGGTGTGTCGCGACGAGCGGCCACAATGGGCATATAAGCTTTGGTGAAATGGTCGCCTACGGATCGAATTAAGGCAAAGCTTTGTTCAAAGCCGAGCTGATTCAAATCATCAAAGAAAATACCACCAATGCCGCGGGTTTCTTGGCGGTGCTTGAGATAGAAATAATCATCACACCACTTTTTGTAGGCTGGGTATTTTTCCTGGCCAAAAGGCGCTAAGGCGTCCGCGCACATTTGATGGAAATGGACAGCGTCTTGTTCGACGAGGTAGTACGGGGTCAGATCCATCCCGCCGCCAAACCAAAATACGGCCTCTTGTTCGTCGTTGATAGGGTGGGCGACAAACATACGCACATTCATATGCGTAGTAGGAACATGCGGGTTGCGCGGGTGAATGACCAAGGAGACGCCCATGGCCTCCCAAGGACGACCAGCCAGTTCGGGGCGCTGCGCACTGGCGCTAGGAGGAAGCTGGGTCCCTTTGACGTGGCTAAATAACACGGCAGCACGTTCAAATAAGGGGCCATTTTCCAAATAGCGCGAGATGCCGCCACCGCCTTCTTGACGAAGCCATTTGTCCGTCGTGAAGGCGGTACCATCTGCCGCCTCGAGTTGGCTCACAATGCGGTCTTGTAAGTCGGTCAAGTAATCGTAAACAGGTTGTACAGAAAAACTCATTGCGGTTATTCGTTAGCGGGCAAAGCACGCCAGCCAATATCGCTGCGGAACTGTTTGCCGTCAAAGTGAATTTGGGAGATGGTTGCGTAGGCGGTTTCTTGGGCTCGACGAATGGAGTCGCCTAAAGCCGTCACACAAAGTACGCGTCCACCGGAGGTTTTAAGTTTACCGTCTTCGAGTTGGGTGCCGGCGTGAAACACCATGCATTTTTCATCGTCGGCAGGTAGGGTGTGGATCACATCACCTAAGCGAGGGTTTTCGGGATAGTTGGCAGATGCCATCACCACACCAATGGCGGTGCGACGGTCCCAATCAATGGTGGCCTCGTCTAATTTACCGGCAAAAGCCATTTCAAAGGTCTCGGTTAGGTCATTTTTGATACGCATCATAATGGGCTGCGTTTCAGGATCACCGAGACGGCAGTTATATTCCAAAACCTTGATAGGACGTGTCGCATCCGGACCGTCATCGATCATCAAGCCCGCATATAAAAAGCCGGTGTAGGGGATACCCTCTTTAGCCATGCCCTGTAAGGTTGGGTTGATGACCTCGCGCATGATGCGGTTGTGTAGGGTGGGGCTAACAATGGGGGCGGGGGAGTAAGCACCCATGCCACCGGTGTTTGGACCTTGATCACCGTCTTTTAGACGCTTGTGGTCTTGGCTGGTGGCCATGGGGAGCACATGTTTACCATCGCACATGACGATAAAGCTGGCTTCTTCGCCAGTTAGGAATTCCTCGATCACCACACGGGCACCTGCGGAGCCAAACATACCGCCCCCTAGCATATCGTCCACCGCATCGAGGGCTTCTTGTTCTGTCATGGCAACAATGACCCCTTTGCCTGCGGCTAAGCCATCGGCCTTGACCACAATGGGCGCACCCTGTTCGCGGATGTAGGCCTTGGCTTGTTCTGCATCGGTAAAGCTGCCGTAGGCCGCTGTGGGGATACGGTGGCGTTGCATAAAGTCTTTGGCATACTCTTTGGAGCTCTCTAGTTGAGCGGCGGCTTGGGTAGGGCCAAAGATTTTGAGGCCGGCAGCACGGAAGGCGTCTACTACGCCAGCGGCTAGCGGTGCCTCAGGACCCACGACGGCAAAGGCAATGTGATTGTCTTTGGCAAATTGCACAAGTTCGGCCACCTCTGTGATCGCGACGTTTTGCATGCGCTCACCCGTTGCGGTACCACCATTGCCTGGGGCAACAAAAACGGTTTCCACGCGTTGGGACTGAGTTAGGCGCCATGCCAAGGCATGTTCACGGCCGCCACCGCCGATAACTAATAGCTTCATATTGGAGTAAGTCTGTTTAGACCTTAATAAGGGAAATAAAATTATTCGGTTTCGTCCATAACGGCCGTGGTGTAAACCTCTTGGACATCATCTAAGGATTCCAAAGCATCTAGCATTTTTTGCATAGTAGCGGCTTCGTCGCCTTCGAGTTCTGTTTCGGACTCGGCTTTCATGGTGACCTCGGCGACTTCGGGAGTGAGACCGGCTGCCTCGAAAGCTTGCTTGAGCGCGGAGAAATCGGTGGGCTCGCAGATGACTTCGATAAGGCCTTCTTCGTCGGTGACCACGTCCTCGGCGCCGGCTTCTAGAGCGGCTTCCATGACGGCCTCCTCGCTGGTGCCTGGCGCAAAAATAAACTGCCCACAGTGTTTAAACTGAAACACAACCGAGCCATCTACACCTAAGTTACCGCCGAATTTGCTAAAGGCATGGCGAACTTCGGGGGCGGTACGGTTACGGTTGTCGGTTAAGCAATCCACGATAACAGCAGCACCACCTACGCCGTAACCTTCGTAACGGACTTCTTCGTAGTTACCTTCATCTGCGCCACCCGCGCCACGTTGAATAGCGCGATTGACGTTATCTTTTGGCATATTGGCGGCAGTGGCCTTATCCATAGCCAAGCGTAAACGCGGGTTGGCTTCGGGGTCAGGGCCTGCTTCGCGTGCCGCAACGGTGATTTCGCGGATGATTTTCGTCCAGATTTTTGAACGTTTGGCGTCTTGACGCCCTTTGCGATGTTGGATGTTAGCCCATTTACTGTGACCAGCCATAACAATTACCAAAAGAAATAAGTGAATAGAGAAGCACGGGTCAGAGTGAGACTCTGGGATTCGTGCTTGGCGTGGACTACACTGTATAACTACGCGTGTAGATTGAAATATATCCCTAATTGTATAACGAGAGGAGACAGCATGACCACATTGATCATTGCCGTTGGCAGCCCAGAGTCAAATCAGCGTTGGGCTACGGTATTTTCCCAATTAGCGCCGGATTGGCAAATTGTCTGTTGGGACAAGGTGGGGAGTACGGTCAAAGCGGATTTTGCCGTGGTGTGGCGTCCGTCTACGCAGCTCTTTCAGGATCAGCCCCAGCTACGCGCCATTTTTAATGTGGGCGCCGGGGTGGATGGCATTGATTTTACCCAAGTCCCAGAAACAGTTCCAGTGTACCGGGTCGAGGACGCGGGTATGGCAGTGCAAATGGCAGAGTATGCGGTTCATGGCGTCTCGCTGGCTACTCAGCGTTTTGCGCCTTATGCAGAGCAGCAGCAACATAAAAACTGGAAACAACGTGATCCTATCTATAGACATGAGTGGCCTGTTGGGGTGATGGGGTATGGACAAATTGGGCAAAAGGTGGCCCAAGTCTTACAGCTGTTGGGCTATCCCGTATCCGTGTGGGTGCGTTCAGACAGGCCTAGTCCTGAAGGCATCGATTTGTTTTCAGGTCCTCAGGGTTTATCAGATTTCTTAGAGCAGTCGCGTATTTTGATTAATGTGTTGCCCTTGACTGAGGAAACGCGAGGCATCATTAACAAGGCGAGTTTAGCTCAGCTGCCAGCCCAAGGTTTTGTGATCAATATGGCGCGTGGCCCGCATATCGTGGATGAAGATCTTATCGAGGCGATTGATAGTGGCCATCTAACAGGAGCCTTATTAGATGTTTTTCACGTAGAACCGTTAGCGCAGGATCATCCTTTCTGGAGCCATCCTGCCATTCACATCACACCACATATATCAGGGGTGTCATTACGTGAACCAACGGCGCAACAAATCCATTCTAAAATTAAGGCATTCTTGCAAAGTGAACCAGTAAGTGGTTTGGTGGAACGTGATCGTATGTATTGATTTGGTTTTAGAACAAGACGGCAAAACAGCATAAGGAGAATAAGATGACAACGAAAATCAAAGCCATTCGCTTAGCAAAAAATGGTGGTCCAGAGGTGATGGAGTGGGTGGATATCCCGCTTGCAACGCCTAAAGCGAATGAGGTCTTGGTACGAAACAAGGCCGTTGGGTTAAATTTTATTGATATTTATTTTAGAGATGGCTTGTATCCAGGAGAGCTGCCTCATGGTTTGGGCTTTGAGGGGGCGGGTGTGGTCGAAGCCGTTGGCGCCGAGGTCACTCACCTACAGGTCGGGGATCGTGTGGCTTATGGTCAAGGTCCTTTAGGGGCTTATGCCGAGGCGCATTGTTTGCCGGCTGATCGCGTTGTCTTATTGCCCGATAGCATTAGCTTTGAAGAAGGTGCTGCCATGATGCTAAAAGGCTTGACGGTGCAGTACTTGTTCCGTCAAACCTATCGCCTAGAGCCGGGCCAAACTATTTTGTTCCATGCCGCAGCAGGTGGGGTGGGATTGATTGCCTGTCAGTGGGCTAAAGCCTTAGGCGTTAAGCTGATTGGCACCACCTCCAGTGCTGAAAAAGCCGAGTTAGCCAAGGCAAATGGTGCTTGGGAAATCATCAACTACAAGACTGAAGACGTGGTAGAGCGCGTCCGTGAGCTGACAGAAGGGCAGATGTTGCCAGTGGTCTATGACGGCGTAGGGGCTGCGACGTGGGAGCGTTCCTTGGATTGCTTGCAGCTACGTGGTTTGATGGTGAGTTACGGTAATGCTTCGGGAGCCGTAACGGGCGTTAATCTAGGTATTCTGGCGCAAAAAGGATCGCTTTATGTGACGCGCCCTATGATTTCGAGCTATGTGCCCACCTTAGAGACCATGCAGGCAGCTGCGACCGAATTGTTCGATTTGGTCACCGCGGGACAAATTAAGATCAACATTGGTCAGCGCTTTGCCCTAAAAGATGTGGCACAGGCGCATAAAGCGCTAGCGGCAGGTGAAACTACCGGTGCAACGATTTTGACCCTGGACTAAATCGCCTAAACAAAAAAGGACTGAGTCTAATTGTAATGACCCAGTCCTTTGGTGCTTAAGCCTAAGTGCAGTCTAAGCACTTAGGCCAATAGTTGGTCTAAGACCAACTATTTTTTTGCTTCAAGGTGGTACTTTTGTACGCGCTCGACTTCGTTTTTAGAGCCTAATATCACCCCAACGCGCTGGTGTAGCCCGGTGGGTTGAATGTCTAGAATGCGATGGGCTCCGTCGACTGCGGCACCACCGGCTTGCTCGACCAAAAAGCTCATGGGGTTAGCTTCGTACATCAGGCGTAATTTACCGTTTCGCACGGATTCGCGTTGATCGCGGGGGTACATAAAGATACCGCCACGGCTCAAAATGCGATGCACATCAGCCACCATCGAGGCGATCCAACGCATGTTGTAGTTTTTTTCTAGAGGGCCTTCTTTGCCGGCTAAACATTCGTCAATATAGCGACTGATGGCAGGTTCCCAGTAGCGCTGGTTCGACATATTAATGGCAAACTCAGCGGTGTCTTCAGGGATACGGATGTCAGGGTTCGTTAACACCCAGGAGCCGGTTTCACGATCTAAAGTAAAGCCCACCACACCAGCACCCACCGTCAGAATCAACATGGTTTGTGGACCGTAGACCGCGTAGCCAGCCGCCACCTGTTTAACACCTGGTTGTAAAAAGTCGGCCTCTTGTACATCGCGACCATGGGATTCTTCGGGCAATTGCAGCACAGAGAAAATAGTTCCAATGGAGACGTTCACATCAATATTGGATGAACCATCTAAAGGATCAAAGAGCAGCAGGTTTTTGCCCTTAGGAAAATGATCTGGAATACGATGCAGCGTATCCATTTCTTCGGAAGCCATGGCGGCCAGGTTACCGCCCCATTCGTTGGCTTCGAGTAGGATTTCATTGGACATCACGTCCAATTTTTTTTGCACTTCGCCTTGAACGTTTTCGCTGTCCAGGCTGCCTAATACACCGCCTAAGGCCCCTTTGCTGACAGCGTGGCTAATGGCTTTACAAGCGCGAGCAACGGTTTCGAGCAGTAGACGAACATCCGCAGTCACTACACCGTGCTTGCGTTGTTGCTCGACTAAGTAATGAGTTAAGTTCTTTTTTAAGTACATAATATTATTCAATAGTTAGGGCTTTGTTAACGATTTCGGTGACGTTAGCAGAAAGCGTTTGATGCTGGGCAATGGCTTGCAGACGTTGTTGCAAAAGTGAGCGTGTAGGCTCGACGTATTGGGACCAGTTGTCAAAGGCACGGCATAAACGTGCAGAAATTTCGGGATTGAGTGCATCTAAAGCAAGAACCTGATCACGCCAAAAATCATAGCCTGACTCAGTGTGTATAGCGGCTATGTTATTGGTGCAGAACTGAAAGATCAATGCGCGAGCCCGATTTGGGTTACGTAAATTGAAATCAGGATGCTGCAGTAATTGTAGCGCTTGTTGGCTATCGAAATAGGGCGCGGTGGCTTGTACGCTAAACCAACGGTCAATGACCAGCGCGTTCTGTTGCCACTGGTTATAAAACGCCTCTAAATAGCGTTGTCGTGTGGCCGCATCGGCGTAATGCACCAGTACGCTAAAAGCACCCCATTGATCTGTCATGTTGCTGGCTTGGGCATATTGTTGCTCAGCGAGAGCAAAAGCATCGGGATGCGCAGCGATAGCCAATTGTTTAAGTGCTAGGTTTTTCAGTGCGCGAGTACCTGCAGATAACGCATCTGGGCTATAGACCGTGTCAGAGGACTGGTATTGATGGTACAGAGACAGCCATTTTTCGCTAAAGTGCTGTGCAATACGTGTTTCTAAGGCTTGATGGGCCGCCTGGATGGCGACTGGATTCATCGGACGTTGTTGCGCGAGCAATTGTCGTACGCTGGGAAGGCTCAGAGCACGACTTAGGTAGGCTGCTGAAAGCGTGGTGTCTTGAAGTAATTGCTCCCACACCTCCAAAACGGCTTGTTCCAGTGTTTCGGGTTGTTGGTTTGCAATAGCAAAAATAGCTTGGCTGGCCAGCTCTTGGACCGCTTGCCAACGGGCAAAGGCATTGTCATCGTATTTGGCTAAGGTGACTAATTCATTAACTGGGCGTTCATAATGAATACGCACTGGCGCAGAGAAGTCACGCAATAGGGAAAGAATCGGGGCGCAAGAGACCTGTTTAAAGACAAACTGCTGTTCGGCTTGATCTAGACGCAGCATAAATTCGTGCTGTTGGTCTTGCTCTAGCTGCACGGAAAGAGGCTGGCCTGATGGGCTTAAAAAGCCCAGTTTAAACGGGATGAGTAAGGGCGCTTTTTCTGCGATGGGCTGAGCGAGCAGCTCTATGCCTACAGGTGGGTTGTGTTGACTAAACGTAAGGGTAGCTTGTTGCTGATCCGCATCGTAATCCAGTCTGACGGTAACAGTAGGCGTACCGGCCTGTTCGTACCAGCCAGAAAAAGCCGCCAACGTTAGGCCAGGGTTTTGTTTTTGGTATTGCTGATCCATGACCTGCTTGAAATCATCGCAGGTGATCGCTTGTCCATCGAATTGAGCAAAATAGTTTTTCAGTGCTGCTTGAAAGCCGGACTCACCCAACAGGGTGTGGAACATGCGAATGACCTCGGCTCCTTTTTCATAAATGGTGGCCGTGTAGAAGTTACTGATTTCCTCGTAGCTGTTAGGACGAATGGGATGAGCCATAGGGCCTGCGTCTTCGGGAAACTGAGCAACGCGTAACACGCTGACATCATCAATGCGCTTAACCGCTTTGGCACTCTCGGCAGCGGCACCATCTAAACCGGTGGCGAGCATATCGGCGCTGAACTCTTGGTCTCTGAATACCGTCAGCCCTTCTTTAAGAGAAAGCTGAAACCAATCACGGCAAGTGACTCGGTTGCCCGTCCAGTTGTGGAAGTACTCGTGCCCGATCACTGCCTCAATATCGCGGTAGCTTTGATCTGTGGTGGATTCTGGTTGTGCCAAGACGTAAGCTGCATTAAAGACGTTAAGGCCTTTGTTCTCCATGGCTCCCATATTAAAGTCTGCTGCAGAAACCACCATATAGCGATCTAGATCTAGCTCTAGGCCAAAACGCTGCTCATCCCAGCGCAGAGAGTTAATAAGGCTTTGCATAGCCCATTCGGTCTTGTCGTAATCCCCTTTATCACTAAAGAGCTGCAAGAGCACTTCACGGCCTGAGGCGGTGGTGATCTTTTGTTCCCTGCAGTCAAAGTCGCCCGCCACCACAGCAAACAAATAAGAGGGTTTAGCAAAGGGATCTTCCCAGATCGCTTTATGACAATTATTGTCTAAATCTGTCTGAGAGACTAAGTTGCCGTTAGAGAGTAGGTACGGGAATTGCGTTTTATCCCCGATTAACTCAACGGTATAGCGACTTAATACGTCGGGACGATCGGCAAACCAGGTGATGCGTCTAAAGCCCTCGGCTTCGCATTGCGTAAATAACTGCTGACCAGACTGATATAAGCCCATGAGTGTGGTGTTTTTAGCAGGATGACAAAGGCTTTCGATCTCAATGAGGTGTTCGGTTTCAGTCAGGGGGATACGAAGCTGCGTTTCTGTGAGTTCATAGTGATCGTCGTTTAATTCGACACCATCCACACGCAAAGAAAGAAGGGTGAGGTCTTCACCATCCAAAATCAGTGGGGATGCAGGTTTGTCGGTATAGACCGTAAAAGCACTGCGAACTTTGGTTTGATTTATATCAAGAGAAAATTGGAGGTGCAGTGTTGGAATGCGATAAGGAAAAGGCTGGTAGTCACTACGTAAAATATTTTGACTCATGGCGGAATATAGGCGGAAATAAATAAAAAAGATGAGATCTATTGTAGACCCTGTTGGCTTTGAAGGCCTATGAGAAGCGTGATGTCGATTTGGGTAGATAGGTCGTACGTATGGCTAGACTCAGCACTAGAGCAGGTCACACGCGGCGTGAGGCGTCTTATGGAGCTTGCCGGTGTGGAAAACAGCCTAATAGCTTGGCTTGCGGGAGAGGAAAAGAGAGACTCTTTTTTGTGTTTTTTTGTATATGCTTTGGGGTGACAAGAAAAACGATTTAAAGTGAGACTTTTAAATCCTATTTATATAGATCTGTTTTTATTAACCCTAATTAATTTAGGTTGTTTTTATTTTATATAAATAAAGCTAACAGGTCGGTATAAGTTATTTTAATGCTGGTCTAATGTAAAATTTACATTGGGTTATAAGCGGTTTGAATAAAAGCAGCATGTAAATAGTTACATTCGATGTGATGTCCTACATGGAGAAAGCTAACATGGAGGAATAAAGTCAATTATGACGATCGAATTTAGCAAAAAGAGATTTAACTATACGAGGCAAAATAAAGCGCGCCCCGATGAGGGGCGCGCTTTAGATGAACAACCAGACACGCAAGGACTGATGATTTAGGCCTTGATGAGAAAGGCGTCACGGTTTTTGCCTTGGCTTTCGGCCTCAACGATCCAGCGTGGAGGACGGCCTCGACCGGTCCACGTATCGCCTGTCTCTGGGTTTTTGTAGCGAGCAGGCGCGGTGCTAGCAGTCGTGGCGCGTTTTGCGCGACGCTCGAATGCCTGAGTGATTTCTTCTGGGGTGATTTCGTATTCCTGCATAGAACGCACGATGGAATTGATCACAGGGCGACGTTGGCGAGTGTGCAAGGAGCGCATTTTACGCTCTAGCTTTTGTATCTGCTTTTCGATTTCCTGCTTTTCATTTAAAAAGGATTCTTGGGGCATGGTGTATTCCTGTGTTTGCTGTTTCATTTATTTATAATAGGCACTTTTGCCATTATTGGCTTTATTTTAACCTTATTTTTACAAACATGAAAATAGATAAATGGTTTCTTTGTTTTTCAAAGGGAATTATTTGAAAGCCATGTGGGGAACCGTAGGTGGAGCAAGGCTATTGCGCTAGGACATATTGGCCCCATTTATAATGAAGAGGCATTAACGCTAAAAGCGGCATAGGGATCTGTTACGATCTAGGTATGAACGAGTAGGTGATACTCAGCAGGATAATGCAGAGCCCTGGTCTGTATGAAACGACCGGATAATCTTGAGTTAACGGGCTCTAGAAACTTAAAAGAAAAGGACACTAAATGACACAAAGCCATTCGGCTGTAGATGCCATTGCCACAGCAAAATCCGTCTTGCTCACCCCTTGGGGACTGACCGAATCGGATTTACAACATAGTTTGGCCGAGATTTTTGCGCACCGAGTGGATTACGCTGATTTGTATTTTCAATACAGTCGTAGCGAAGGCTGGAGCCTAGAAGAAGGCATAGTTAAAACAGGTAGCTTCAACATCGAGCAAGGGGTGGGGGTAAGAGCCATTTCTGGTGAAAAGACCGCCTTTTCGTATTCAGATGCCTTAAGTAAAGAGGCGCTTTTAGGCTCAGCTCATGCGGTGCGCACCATTGCGCGTCACGGTCAGCACGCCAGTGTGCCTACGTTGGTCGCACGCCAGATGGAACGCCCCTCTTTATACATACCTAATGATCCACTCGATAGCTTAACGGCTCCGCAAAAGGTGGCCTTGCTAGAAAAGGTAGAGAAAATGGCGCGCGCCAAAGATCCGCGCGTGTCTCAGGTTATGGCCAGCTTAGGTGCGACTTGCGATACGGTGTTAGTCGTGGGGAGTGATGGACGTTTGGCGGCTGATATTCGTCCTTTGGTACGCTTATCTGTCACAGTGATCGTAGAGCAAAACGGTCGACGCGAAACCGGCAGTTTCGGTGGCGGTGGACGCTTTGATTTGGGTTACTTTGACGAGGCGATTCTGCAGTATTACGTGGACGAGGCGGTACAGCAGGCTCTAACCAACCTAGAAGCCAAGGCTGCACCAGCCGGTGAAATGCCGGTGATTTTAGGTGCAGGCTGGCCGGGTATTTTATTGCACGAGGCCGTTGGGCATGGCTTAGAGGGCGATTTTAATCGTAAGGGCTCTAGTGTGTTTTCTGGACGTATCGGCGAACAGGTAGCCTCTAAGGGCGTGACGGTGATCGATGACGGTACCTTAGCAGATCGCCGGGGCTCATTAAACATAGATGATGAGGGTAACCCTACCCAGAAAAATGTATTGATTGAGGACGGTGTTTTAACGGGCTATATGCAGGATCAATTAAATGCTGGCCTGATGGGAATGCCGATAACCGGAAATGGCCGACGTGAGTCTTACGCCTATCTGCCTATGCCTAGAATGACCAATACCTATATGTTAAATGGTGCCCATCACCCTGACGAGCTGATCGCTTCAGTGAAAAAAGGTATTTATGCGGCCAACTTTGGTGGCGGTCAGGTAGACATTACTAGCGGTAAGTTCGTTTTCTCAACTTCCGAGGCGTGGTTGATCGAAGACGGAAAGCTCGTGCATCCAGTAAAAGGAGCAACCTTAATTGGTTCGGGTATCGAGGCAATGAACAAGGTTTCTATGATCGCCAATAATATGGCACTTGATTCTGGTGTGGGTACCTGCGGTAAGGACGGACAAAGTGTGCCGGTAGGCGTAGGTATGCCTTCGATTCGCATTGATGGTTTAACCGTTGGTGGTACGGCTTAAACCCCTTGTTTTATAAGCCATTATGGCTATTTCTAGTGGTTTGACAATAATCATTGCAATCGATAGGATTTGAGTTGAAATAATTATTAAAGTATGACGTGGAATATGAAAACTAAATGAAAAAACAAGATCAATACGACCTGCGAATCTTACGTTCTTTACGACGTATTACCCGTTCTATCGCGCTACATTCCAGACGTTTGTCGGCCGAAAGCAGTATTACGTCTCCGCAGCTGGTGTGTTTGCGTACGGTGATTGAAAAAGGGCCGTTAACCGCCACGGCAATTAGTCGGGAAATACACGTTAGCCCCAGCACCATTGTGGGGGTATTAGATCGCCTCGAAGACAAAGGTCTGGTGTTGCGAGAACGAAGTAAAGAGGACCGTCGTATTGTGTTTGTTAGTGCCACAGAAAGTGGTAGGGAATTAGCGCAGAACACGCCTTCTCCTTTGCAGCAAAAACTCAGCGAGGCGCTTAAACAGCTCCCTGAATCAGAGCAGCTGCAAATTACGCTTTCCTTAGAGCGAGTGATGGCGCTTATTGATGCAGATGCCGAATTAGAGGCGGATCAGTCGAAATCCTCTTTATTGGATATTCCTGCAGGGACTGTACCGCCAGAGTCGGGGTTGGTGGTATAAGAACCGGACTTGAAAAGAGAGAGAACATGACGGATTTAAATAATGATGACCGTATAGAACCTGAGCAGGGAGGGGGATCCTCTCCCGTAACGTTTACGCATGCCAAGGGTTCTTTGCTTTATGATGAAAAAGGTAGGGCTTACATAGATTTTTATAGCAGAGCCGGTACGCTTAACTATGGGCATAACAATGAAAGCTTTAAAGCCAAAGCTCAACAATGGCTCTCGGTAGACAACCAAAGTATGCCCACTGCGTCTGCCAAAGCGCTTTTTGTTAAGGCAGTAGAACAACATCTTCTGGCACCACGTAATTGGAATTACATCTTGCAGTTCACCGGTCTTACGGCGACATGTGCGGTAGAGGCCGCTTTAAAAATCGCTAGACAGAAAACTGGGCGGCAAAATGTAATTTCATTTACGCACGGATTGCATGATGCGAGCCCTGGTACTTTAACCACACCGTCCCCTTTAAGAGCGCGCCTGCTTAAAGAATGTGGCTGGCAGAATACGACCTTTATGCCATACGACGGGTACTTAGGGCCTGATGTGGATACGGTGGCCTACGTAGAGGGTCTTTTAGCCGATCCAAATAGAGATTTTGAGAAACCGGCGGCTATAGTGGTTGAAACCATCCAAGGTGGTGGCGGGGTCAACGTAGCCACCCAATGCTGGCTCAAAGGCTTAGAACAGCTCTGTCACGATGAAGACATTCTGCTAATTGTTGATGAGACCCGTGTGGGTTGCGGCAGAACCGGTCGGTTTTTTAGCTTTGAAGTCGCAGGTATAGAGCCAGATATTATTGCTCTGTCTAGCTCTGCCTTGAGCTCTGATGACGCTTTGTCTTTGATTATGCTCAAACCCGGTCTACAGGACATTCAGGCAGAGTCTCAACCTGATGACTTGGATGATAACCATCTCGCCTTTACGATGGCAGCGCATGTGCTAAATCATTACTGGGCCGACCCACAGTTTGGAGAACAGGTCTTGAAAAAAGAAGAGCTGTTACGTGACTGGTTAGAGAATATTGTGCATAGTTACCCAGGTTCGGGTTTAAGTGTACGCGGCAGGGGCTTGATTCAAGGTTTAGTGACGCCAGCAGGATCTGATTTGGCCAATGAGATTGCACAGTGTTGCTTAGAGGCGGGCTTGTTAGTAAAAACAGTAGGAGCTGATGATGAGGTGCTAAAACTATTGCCAGCCCTTACCATCGAAGAAGACTTGTTAACGCAAGGGCTGCATATCTTAGAGCAAAGCGTAGCGACTGTGATGGCGCAAAGCCCTCGTACAGAGCAAATCCTTAAATAATCGCTTCGTCATCGTCATAGATGATGTTTAGAGGTGAAATGCCTAAACAGAAAAAGGGTCACTAAAGACCCTTTTTCTGTTTTGTACTGATAATAAAGCGCGGTATCTGCCTTAGGTTGCATCAATAAAGTTGCTAAGGAACTCTTGGGTTCGCGCTTTAGTGGGATGGCGAAATATTTGCTCAGGGGTGCCATCTTCTACGATTTTCCCCTTATCAAAAAAGCAAACCCGGTCAGAGATCTCTTTGGCGAACTGCATTTCATGCGTGACTAGCAAAATGGTGAGATCATGCTTTTCAGTTAGACGCTCAATCACCGTTAACACCTCACCGACCAGTTCCGGATCAAGCGCGGAGGTGGGTTCATCAAATAACATGATGTCGGGACGCATGGCCAAAGCGCGCGCTATGCCCACACGTTGTTGTTGGCCACCCGACAGCTGACTGGGGAATTTTTTGGCGTGATCCGTTAAGCCCACTAGCTCTAAATACTCATAAGCTCGCTCTTGGGCCTCTTTTTTACTTAGACCTAAGACATGAATAGGAGCTTCAGTCACATTGCGCAGAACGCTCATATGAGGAAAGAGGTTGAACTGCTGAAACACCATGCCCATTTTTTTACGCATATTGCGTAAATGCTTTTCGCTGGCAGGGACGAGCAAATCTCCCTTTTTTTCGTGCCATAGCGGCTGACCATCCACATAAATCACACCTTCTTGGATGGTTTCTAAGGTCATTAAGATCCGTAAAACGGTGGATTTACCAGAGCCGGAAGGGCCAATAATGGTGACCTTTTCGCCTCGGCGCACATTAAAATCCAAATTGTCTAACACAACGTGGTCACCAAACTTTTTGGTGACTTGTTGAAATTCGATGCTGTTTTGATGAGTCGTCATATTAATGTAGGTGAATGCCTTCTTTAGGTAAACGCTGGTCTAGGGCACGTACGCCCCAGGCTGCTATAAGCGTCATAATGAGATAAATGAGGCCAACTAAAGACAAAGGGATCAAGTAGTTAAAGCTACGATCACCGATGATCTTGGCGACATTTAAGAGCTCAAGGACGGCAACCACCGATAAGATGGGTACGTCTTTCATGATGGAAACCAAGTAGTTCCCTAACGCAGGAATAATGCGGGGAATGGCTTGGGGGAGCACAATAAAAGTAAACGTGCGCCACGGAGACAAGTCCAAAGCACGGGCCGCTTCTCTTTGGCCTGTGGATACGGACTCGATGCCAGCGCGGTACACCTCAGAGGTATAAGCGCTGTATTGCAGGCCCAGAGCCAAGGCTCCCGTCATAAAAGCCGGTAGGACTAGGCCGTAATCTGGTAAGACGTAATATAAGAAAAAGAGCTGTACGAGTAAGGGCGTGTCGCGGATGAACTCAGTAAAAAAGCGACTAGGCCAAGAAATAATTTTAAAGCGTACGCTTTTGAGCCCGGCCAAAACCAGACCCAGTAAGGCGGCGACCAAAAAACCAAGTAAAGTCGCTTGTATCGTAACGACCAGCCCTTTTGCGAGGATGGGTAAAATTGACCAAGCAAAAGCAAGCTGACTGCTGGTGTCCCATTCAATGCCAAATAACATAATTAATTACACCTCTCTACTGCGCCAACGGCAGGTGTAGCGCTCCAATAGTCGCATGAACAGGCTGATCACTAAAGCCATGCCAAAATACATCAATAATAAAATGCTGTAGATGGTCGTACTGTCTTGGGTAAAGTTGCGAATTTGTTCTGCTCTGAATGCCAAGTCTGCCAAGCTAATCAAAGAAACTAAGGCCGTGTCTTTGAGGTTTTGAACGGCAAGATTGCCAAAACTAGGCATCATCTCGGGGATGGACTGGGGGACGGCAATGCGCCACATGGTTTGGCGAGGACTAAAGTCCAAGGCCTTGGCGGCCTCATATTGCGTAGGAGGAACCGCTTGTATAGCACCCCGTACCACTTCGGCACCATAGGCTCCAATATTAAGAGCGAGTGCTAGAGTTCCCGCCACCACAGGGGGTAGACGTAAGTCCACACCGATCATTTGCCCAAAGATGGGCAATGCGAAATACAACCAAAACAGTTGGACTAAAAGGGAAGTGCCTCTAAATACTTCGATGAAGCAAACACTAATCCCTTTTACCAGCCAATTAGGAGAGAGGCGTCCAACTCCAAACATAAAGGCAAAAATCGCGCCAAGTATGGTGGAGTAAAAAGTAAGTTGAATAGTGACCCATGCCCCTGAGAGCAAGGGGTCACTATAGCTGAGCCAATTCATAGTCGTTTCAAATTAGTGAGCAGCACAAAGATCAGCGGTAGTCTTCGTCATGGAAGCGCTTTGGTCTAGCTCGCTAAAGCCGTAACGACTTAGGATGTCTTTCCATTCCTGTGTTTTTTTGAATTCGGCTAGTTCTTTGTTGACGGCGTCACGTAGGTCTTCGGACCCTTTAGCAAAAGTAAATGCACCCCAGCTGCGTACGGTTTCGCCATTAATGACGGGATCCTTAAACGGCATGGCGAGTTCTACTTTAGCAGAACTCGCCAAGCAAAGCGA
>DUNB01000088.1 GCA_012839585.1 Alcaligenaceae bacterium
GACAAGGACAAGGACAAGGACAAGGACAAGGACAAGGACAAGGACAGAGACGTCCCAACTGGTGGCTAAACCTATGCCCGAGGTTGTCAGAAGTCAGCGCTTAATGACTAAGCATGCGCTTGAGTTGTCGTTGTTGTAAGCAAGCTTGTTGTAGCTCCCCCCAGGTTTTGTAACCAACGGCGTGGGCTTGATTGAGTAACACCATCAGTAGCTCTGCGGTGGCCAGCGCATCTGCCGTGGCATTGTGTCTGGCTCAAAGACCATTGCCGGAGTGGATAAGGGTTGATCAGCAGGGGTTAAAGGGCTGGCGTGCGTAAGTAGTTGCTGAGCAGCTAAGTCGGGGTGATTTCGGGTATGAGGCGACTTTTTTGCAAAGAGATAGTTCTTGAGTCGTTGCCAGCCATTCCAACGCATAATTACAGCCTGTATCTATAGTTGAGCAAGGTCTGAATATAACGCACCTGGTGCATTGCCTCGCGCAGCATACGACGGTGAAGCTGATTGAGTTGATCTAGTCGCACGGTGTTCGTTAAGGGCTCACCTGCGTTTTTTTGTCGTTGATGCAGTTGTAGACGTAACAGCTGTAGATAGCGGTAGGCATCGCTCCAGAGTTCGGCGTCCTTGTCGTTGATAATGCCTTTAGCGGCGAGCTGATCCAAGCGTTCTTGGGTTGAGGCCTGTGTGATTTTGGCGGACAGAGCTAATACTCGTGCAGCATCCACAAAGGGGCCTAGACCATGACGCTTTAGGTCTAACTGAGCACCACTGGAGGAGCCCACTGTTTTAGCGATCCAACGTCGTAGTTGACTAGGAGCAGGAGGGTAGTTTAGTGCCGCTTTAGCCAGCTGACGTAAAAAACGATTCCGTTGCTGCGCCTGGTTCAGAATCTGACGATGTAGCTTTTTAAAGCCTAAGTCCTCACCCCATACCATGCGCAAATCGAAAAACACCGAAGCCTGTAAGAGGCGCTTCGGATCGGGGTTGTTCATAATTTCATCGAAACGAGCCTGCCACTCCTCTAGGGATAAGCACAGCTTAGGGTTGCCTGCCATGATGTTGCCTTTACATAGGCTTAAGCCACACTGATCCAGCGCGGTATTGATGGCTTGGGCGATGGGGAGCAGTTTTTGACGATGTTGTTCCGCTTGTTCTGGCGTATCAGCCAAAAACAAAATGCCGTTATCCTGATCCGTCACTAAGGCCTGTTCACCACGGGCTTCGCTGCCAAAGACCAGCCAGTTAAAGGGGATACCCGGATCGCCTTGTTGGTGTAAGACCAGTTCAATAATACGAGAGGTGGTGTGATCATTCAGTTGTGTAATGACTTGGGTGATTTGGTTCGCATCAGCGCCGTGAGCGAGCATACTATCGACCAAGTGGTGAATGTCGGTGCGTAACTGTTGTAAGGCTTTGATGGACTTGGCATGGCGCAAGGCACGAGCCAAATGCACCAAATCCACTCTTTGTAAGGAAAACAGGTCACGCTCAGAGACTACCCCGACTAATTGGTCTTCATCAATTAGACACACATGACCAATGTGGTGTTGAGCCATCAGCAAGGCAGCGTCAAAGGCGCTGGCTTCTGGTGGGAGAGTGAGCGGATCGGTAATCATCAGTTCCCCAATAGGAACATAGAGGTTTTGTGGGTCGTCGGCTAAAACACGACGTAGATCGCGTAGTGTAAAAATACCGATGGGCCTGTTTTCCTCATCGACGATGACCATACTGCCAATTTGATGTTGCTGCATAATTTGCAACACGCGCTGCAGAGGGAGCTCGGCGGAGCAGCTAATGGGTTTGCGTACGATAAGACTGGCTAAGGAGTCATGAATGGAGTAGTCCGCGCCCAAGTGAGCAGAGGCACGGGCTTGTGCTTGTTGTTGTAGTTCCTCAAATAAGGTGCTGATACCGCCAATGGCATAAGTGCGTAATGGTTCTGACGCCCGCAGTAATTTCACAAAATCGGTGGCGCTCAAAACCAAGCAAAAGCAATCCTCGTGGGCGATATAGGTGGTGCGAGTAGAGCGTTGGCTAAGAATGGCTGCCACCGGAAAGCTATCCCCTACCGTTAGCACAAAGCGCTCTGTGTTGTCGGGGTATTTGGGGTTAGGGCGTACGCCCTGCACCATACCCTGTCGAATTAAAAACCAATACTGTTCCGCCTCATCGTCGGGGCTAGTAATTTGGGTGCCCTTGGCATAAAAACGCAACCAAGCTTGCTCTATCATCATTAACAGATGTCCCATCTCCATTCGATTAAATGGCGGGTACTGCTGTAAAAAATGCAGAATAGCCTGACTATTTTGTTGAATAGCGGCTTGAGCTGTGGGAGAAGGTTGCATAGAAGACATAAGCGATGCGTCTGGTTTTTGCTCTGTGGCCAGAGTGAAAACATAGCGGTGTGGGTAACAAGAGGCTGCGGGAGCCTCTTGTTCGGTGCAGATGGGATCTAGCCGAGTTTACCTGCGTTGTAGTCATTAATGGCTTGATGAATTTCTTGCTCGGAGTTCATCACAAAAGGACCATATTGAACGATAGGCTCATTCAGCGGCTTGCCTGCCA
>DUNB01000089.1 GCA_012839585.1 Alcaligenaceae bacterium
CTTGCGTCATGCCGAGGTAGCCGCTGAGCGCTACGGTCTAAAAACCGTGGATATCTTGGTCGAGCTAGGTCGCCGTCGTATGGTGGGCGGTCAAGAAGACATGATTGTTGACGTAGCATTGGATTTGCTAAAAAAACAACAGGCTTAACCTACATGTAGGTGGATAACGGGGCTCGTCAATGGCTTTGGTCTAGACGTTGGCCCCGTTGGTCTTTTTTGGACAAAGCCTACTCATTAGATGCGTACTAAAAGGTAAAACGGATGTCGTATAAAGTCGATGTGCAGCCCTCAGGTCAAATTTTTGAGGTAACCGAAGGACAAACCCTGCTTGAGGGAGCCTTAGCTGAGGGCATGATGTTGCGCCATAGTTGTCGAGAAGGCACCTGTGGCACGTGTAAAGGAAAGGTTCTTGCTGGTCAGGTGGATCATGCAGACTCTGATCTAGAAGTGCTGTCTCAGGCAGAGCGAGACGATGGCATGGCGCTTTTTTGTCGAGCTAAAGCTTGCTCCGATCTACAAATTCATGCCCCAGAGGTCACGGAACTGCGTGGTATTTCCATTCAAAAAACAGCGGCACGTGTAAAAAGTATTGATCGCATCAGTGACGATGTCGCGATTTTGCGTCTAATGTTGCCGCCAACCATGCCTTTTAATTACTTCCCCGGACAATATGCCGAAGTGATTCTAAAAGATGGCAGTCGTCGCAGCTATTCTATGGCGTCTGTTCCAGGCGAAGAGAATCAATTAGAGTGGCATATCCGTAATACCGGCGGCACATTTAGTCGTTTTGTTTACGAAGACTTAAAAGAAAAAACCTTATTGCGTTTAGAGGGACCTTTTGGCACTTTTTATTTACGCGATACGAATAAGCCGATGGTGTTTTTAGCCAGTGGTACGGGTTTTGCTCCAATTAAAGCGCTACTGGATCAGTTGGCTAATTTAAACAACACCAGACCCGTCCAACTGTATTGGGGTGGACGTCAGCTCAAAGATTTATATATGCATCAATGGGTGTTGGATTTTGCGGCACAGCACGATTGGTTGACATACACTCCTGTATTATCAGAGGTGACAGATGCCGATGGATGGACTGGTGCTACCGGCTTTGTACACCGTCAGGTATTGGCTGATTTTGCCTCGTTAGCGGATTACGAAGTCTACGCCTGTGGTAATCCATTAATGGTCGATAGTGCTCGTGCAGACTTCATAGAGCAACGACAGTTAGATGCAGAAAACTTTTTTGCAGATGCCTTTGTATAAGAGATCAGCAGAGGATTTATAACGGGTTAGGGTAAACAACTAGCCCGTTTTTTTTCGCCTGTAAAAAGACTTTGATATCAATGGGTAATTGCTTTTTTTACCCGTTGTAAATAGTAAATAGATATTTGTTATAGGGGTAATACCTTAATAGCTAATGTTTGACATTTATTGGCGTGAAGGGCAGCATTTGGATACACATACGAATGTGTATTTTTTTCTGATGGCAGAGGTGGCTTTGTCATAAATGAAAATAATAACTGGCTTGTAAAAATAGTAGTATTTAGGAGGTAGTTTTGGATCTTACTATCCTGACATTTTTAACGCAGGATGGACTGACAACTGGCGCTATTTATGCTCTTGTTGCATTAGCTCTGGTGTTAGTCTTCGCGGTCACACGGGTTATTCTCGTTAGTCAAGGCGACTTTGTCGCTTTCAGCGCTTTGACGATGGCATCATTTCAAGCCGGTCACTTACCAGGGACCTTGTGGCTGCTGACAGCGGGAGCTATTGCTGTTTGTGTCAAAGATATTTTGGTTTTAGCTCAGCATAGATCATTGCAACGCATTCCCTTTGTGTTGGCGATGCATCTAACTGTGCCTGCTTTATTGTGGGCCACGGTTAGTGTGGTGGATTTAAAAACATTGGGCACGTTCTGGAAAGCGATATTAACTATTGCCGTGGTTGCGCCAATGGGACCGTTGATTTACCGCCTGATTTATCAGCCTGTGGCTAAAGCCTCCGTACTGGTGCTGCTCATTCTTTCTGTGGCTATGCACATCTCTTTGATTGGCATTGGCTTGTGGATTTTTGGAGCAGAAGGATATAGAACACAGCCTTTTACCAACCTGAGCTTTATGTTGGGTGATGTCATGATTAGTGCGCAGAGTCTACTGGTGCTAGTGGTCGCTGTTGTGCTCATTGCTGCTTTATACGTGTTTTTTGGTCATAGCATGTACGGTAAAGCTTTGCGTGCCACGGCATTTAATAGCGAGGGGGCGCAGTTGGTTGGCGTGCCTACCACCATGGCGGGTAGCACTGCTTTTTTTCTTGCTTCTTTGATCGGCGCTTGCTCGGGGCTACTCATTGGTCCCATCACAACGCTTTACTATGATTCGGGCTTTTTGATTAGCTTAAAAGGTTTTGTGGCAGCCATTATGGGTGGTTTGGCGAGTTATCCATTGGCCGCCTTAGGTGCTTTTATGGTGGGACTGATTGAAAGTTATGCGACTTTTTTTGCTTCTCAATACAAAGAGGTCATTGTGTTCACGCTGGTGTTGCCGTTTTTATTATGGCTGTCTTTAACCACCAATGCTTTGGATGAGGAGCACTAATGAATCGTCGTATTGTGATGCCTTTGATCTTGGTGGTGTCGTGCGCCTTGATCGCGCCACAGGTGCTGCCCGAATACTATCTATCGCTATTAAATTATGTGGGCTTATACAGCATCGTAGCTTTAGGAATGGTGTTACTGACCGGGGTAGGCGGGTTAACGTCTTTTGGTCAAGCCGCCTTTGTGGGGATAGGGGCTTATGCCACGGCGGTATTAACTGCCAACTTAGGCATGTCGCCTTGGTTGGGGTTATTAGCGGGTTTAGCTGTTACCGCTTTGATCGCCACGTTATTAGGACTGCTAACATTGCGCCTATCTGGTCATTATTTACCTATAGGTACGTTGGCATGGGGGATTAGCCTGTATTACCTATTTGGTAATTTGCCGCATTTGGGTGGCTTTAGCGGGATCAGTCACCTGCCTGCTATTTCTATTTTTGGTTGGACGCTTAGCACCAGTCGGGACTTCGGGCTATTAATCTGGCTCATTGTCGCTGGAGTGATGTGGCTGCTGAGTAACTTGCTTGATAGCCGCGAAGGGCGTGCCATACGTGCTTTGTTTGGTGGTTCTGTGATGGCTGAGGCCATGGGGGTGAACACCAGCAGGTCTAAATTGCTGATCTTTATTTATGCTGCGCTATTGGCTGCAGTATCGGGTTGGCTCTATGCGCATATGCAGCGTTTTGTTAACCCTAGCCCTTTCTCTGTCAATATGGGGATTGAGTATTTATTTATGATCCTCTTGGGTGGGGCCAGTACTTTAGGTGGTGCCGTATTAGGTGCGGCGATGGTGACAGGATTAAAAGAGTGGTTGCAGGATATTTTGCCGTTGATTTTTGGGCAAAATGGAAACTTTGAGCCCATCTTCTTTGGGGCGCTGATCATTCTTTGTTTGCTTTATGCTCGTCAGGGCCTCTGGCCTGTGATTGTGAGTCGAGTTCGATTCCTGCACCCGCAGAGTCGTGATTTGTCACGTCTTAAGGGGGCAAAACCGTTGCCCCAACGAGAGCCGTTAGCAGCTGGAGAGCCGTTATTGGTGGCCGAAGGTGTCACCAAAAAGTTCGGAGGCTTAGTCGCTAACAACAACATGAGTCTCAACGTCAAAACAGGGCAAATTACCGCTTTGATTGGACCGAACGGTGCTGGTAAATCGACCTTGTTTAATTTGCTAACCGGCTTGTTGCCGTTGACCAGTGGTCAAATTCTATTCCGCGGTCAGCGCATTGACGGTCTATCCTCGCGAAAAATCGCCTCCCTAGGAATGAGCCGTAGCTTTCAGCATGTGCGTTTGATTCCTACCATGTCCGTGCTAGAAAACGTGGCGCTGGGAGCACATATGCGCGGTTCAGCGGGGTATATACGCTCAGGCTTGCATGCAGAGCGTACAGAAGAAAATGCGTTATTAGCCGAAGCAGCTCGTCAGATTGAACGAGTAGGTTTGAGTAAGCACATGCACGAGGCGGCCGGTAGTCTAGCCTTGGGGCAACAACGTATTGTGGAGATTGCTCGTGCCCTTTGTGCGGACCCATATCTGCTGTTGTTGGATGAGCCCGCCGCCGGTTTACGCCACCTAGAAAAACAAGCGCTAGCCGATCTATTAAAGCGATTACGTGCCGAAGGCATGGCGGTGCTCATGGTCGAGCATGATATGGACTTTTTGATGGGCTTAGCCGATTACGTTGTCGTGATGGAGTTTGGTCAAAAACTGGCCGAGGGCTTACCTCAGGACATTCAAGAGAACCCCAAAGTGTTAGCCGCGTACTTAGGAGGTGAGGACGTATGACCAAGCGCACATTATTAGAAGTAAAAGACGTGGATATTGCCTATGGCAAGGTAGAAGCCGTACGCAAGGTCAATCTACGTATTCGTGAAGGTGAGATTGTCAGTGTGATTGGGCCTAATGGCGCAGGCAAAACCACTTTGCTCAGCGCCATCATGGGGCAACTGCCTTCTACAGGGACCATTCATTACGACGGTGAAAACCTAGAGAACTACCAAAGTGTGGCCTATCGGGTAGGTAAAGGGTTGTGTTTAGTACCCGAAAGCCGAGAGCTATTTAGTCAGATGACGATCGAGGACAACTTACAGCTTGGCGCCTTTAGTCGTTATCGTCAGGGGGCTCGTGATTACAAGTCAGCTCGCGAAGAGGTGTATGACTTATTTCCTCGATTACGAGAGCGGGCTAAACAGCAGGCAGGGACTTTGTCTGGCGGTGAGCGCCAAATGCTCGCTATGGGCAGAGCGTTGATGGCTAAACCGAAGCTGCTGATGTTGGATGAACCTAGTCTGGGCTTGGCTCCATTAATTATTCAGGAGATTTTTCAGATTATTGGGGACTTACGAGCAAAAGGAGTATCCATTTTGCTCGTAGAGCAGAATGCGCGCGCCGCCTTACGCGCGTCGGATTACGGTTATGTCATTGAAACGGGGGATGTGGTGCTTGAAGGGCCCGCCGCCGAGTTAGCTGAGAATCCTAAGGTGATTGAGTCGTATTTAGGACGCAAATCGGGAGCAACAGCGACTTAATTTTTAGATCATAAAACAACGATAACTATTTATTTATTCGAGTTAATTAGGAGATTACTATGAAAAGAACTGTTGCCTCTTTAGTATGTGGCTTACTGTTTAGTAGCGCGCCAGTCATGGCAGATATCAACGTGGGTATTACCCTTTCTACCACAGGGCCGGCTGCCTCTTTGGGGATCCCAGAGCGCAACACGGTGCAAATGCTGCCCCAAGAAATTGGTGGTGAGAAAATCAATTACATCGTGTTGGATGATGCTACGGATACCACTGCCGCAGCACGTAACTCACGTAAGTTTGTGAATGAAAACAAAGTGGATGTGATCATTGGATCCACAACAGTACCTACCTCTGCTGCCGTGGCTCCTGTAGCGGTAGAAGCCAAAACACCGCAAATTGCGTTGGCTCCTTTTGCTGCCAAAGGCGATGAGTTTCATTGGGTGTTTACCGTGCCGCAAACTAATGAGCTAATGGCCGGAGCGCTGATTGAGCACATGAAGAAAAAAGGCGTTAAAAAACTAGGCTACATTGGTTATGCGGATGTGTGGGGTGATGATTGGAAAAAAGCCCTGACCGACTTAGGTAAAGACGCTGATATCACCTTAACCAGTGATGAGCGCTTTAGCCGGGCTGACGCGTCGGTAGGTGGACAGGTTCTAAAAGTGATCAGCTCTAAACCTGATGCGGTCTTGGTTGGAGCCACAGGCACACCCGCAGCGCTACCTCATACTGAACTGCGTCGCATGGGCTTTAAAGGCTTGATTTACCATACACACGGTGCGGCTAACCAGGCCTTTTTACGCATTGGTGACCAAGCTCTAAACGGGGCGATTCTTCCTATTGGGCCCGTTGTGATTTGGGATAAGCTGCCAGATAGCCATCCATCTAAAGCGATTGCGACTCAGTATGCTCAAGATTACGAAAAAGAGTTTGGCGAAGGTACGATTTCTCCTTTTGGCGCTTATTTGTATGACGCCGGACAGATCCTAACGGCGGCGATTCCAGTGGCTTTGGAAAAGGCCAAACCAGGCACAGAAGAATTCCGTTCAGCACTACGTGACGCGTTGGAAAATGTAAAAGAGGTGGTGGGTACACACGGTGTATTTAACCTTTCCCCTACAGACCACTTCGGTCACGACGAGCGGGCTCGTTCTTTAGTTGAGATTCAGGATAAAAACTGGGTCTTAATCGAGGACTAAGCCAAGTCACTAAAAAATAGGCTCTTGGACGAAGTAGCCCTAAAAAGCGTGGAGAAATCTATCGTTTTTTGGGGCTTTTGTTTTGATAAGGCATCGAGTGTGGGCAGAATACTGGGGACAAGGACAAGGACAAGGACAAGGACAAGGACAAGGACAAGGACAAGGACAAGGACAAGGACAAGGACAAG
>DUNB01000090.1 GCA_012839585.1 Alcaligenaceae bacterium
ACGCACAAAGCACAAAGCATCGGCGATAGTAGGGGTCCACGCCAATACAATGCCCGCCGACTAGGCCTGGTCTAAAAGGTAAAAAGTTCCATTTTGATCCGGCCGCCTCTAAGACGGCTTGGGTGTCTATGTCGAGTTTATTAAAGATGATCGCCAACTCGTTAATCAGGGCGATATTGACGTCGCGCTGAGTGTTTTCAATGACTTTTGCGGCCTCGGCGACTTTGATGCTGCTGGCTTTATGTGTGCCAGCAATAATAATTTCGTTATACAGGGCATCAACGATATCTGCAATTTCAGGCGTGGACCCTGAAGTCACTTTTTTAATATTGGTCACACGGTGTTCTTTGTCACCGGGGTTAATGCGTTCTGGGCTGTAACCTACATAGAAATCTTGGTTAAATATTAACCCAGAGGTTTTTTCCAATACGGGAACACAGTCGTCTTCGGTCGCACCGGGATAGACGGTGGATTCATAAATAACAATATCACCTTTTTTTAAGATTTTTCCGATGCTGCTAGACGCACTGATTAACGGAATTAAATCGGGCTGCTTGTGTTCGTTGATGGGGGTGGGTACGGTGACGATAAACACATTACATGCGCTTAAGTCATCGAGGTTCGAGGTGTAGCTTAAACCAGTGGCCGTTCGTAGTTCGTCGTCCTCTACCTCTAAGGTGGCATCATGCCCATCCTTTAGCTGTTGCACTCGGTCTGAGTTGATATCAAAACCCACCACCGTGCGCTTTTTCCCGAACTCTACCGCTAAAGGCAAGCCCACGTATCCCAACCCGACTACTGCTAACTTCAATGATTCTCTATCCATGAATACAACAATCTCTTTTGTTTATTTTCAAATGACGTCGCCTTAGGGTGAGTTAACTACATCCATAGCCACCACTCTATAAACAATTCATTTCACATTACATACTCAAAAAATCGGTATTAATTCTAACGTTAATTAGCTAATTACGCGAAAATAAACACAAAATGTTGTTTACGGGGTGGATAATCCGCTTTTATTCGGCTGTTATTACCATCATTACAAGCCGTTACTTGACTTCATGCCAAGGCTGCCTGCTTGAAACCCTACTCTTGCATCTTAGAGCTATCGTGCTTTTCTAGTGTGACTCCCGCTTTAGTCATAAGACTTGGACTTTTAGCAAACAAGAATAGACCTTACCACTTTGGTTTGTGGACTGCTTCACGGCTGCTGTGCATTGACTCGCTTTCTATACTATTAATTTTCCCCGCCCGCCAACGCATCAGAAATAAACCCCTCTGCTCGTAAAGTAGCGACAACTCCGCGAAGTAAGTAGCTGTTAGCAAAGCCCACTGTGTATTGCCTAGCATTTGGTTCTGTAGGTATAAGCATTTTAGCGTCAACCAATTTGCTGATTTGGTAGGTTCGTGCCCGGGTGGCGGGGATTACTTCCGCAAAATCGGCAGACTTAACCACTTGTTGGTGAACGGCAATTTTAAGCAAGTCGTATTCCAATGGAGTGATCAATGCTCTCTCTCGTGCATGTCCCAGGGCGGGTAAGAAAACGTATTTAACCAAGTAGTCATGCTGAGTCAGTTTTTCTAGCTTTTTCAGCTCCTCTAAAATTCCGCTAAGCACATACAAACACCAGCTTTCCAGCCCTTCAGCCGTTCCAGCGTCCGCTACAGAGAGCATTTCATAATATTTGTCACGATCATTGCAGAATACGGCAGTAGGGTTTATCACTCTGCCTACAGACGTCATGCTAAAACCATACTGAATAAGTTGTGCATAGGTTAATAAGCGCACCACTCGACCATTACCGTTACCAAAAGGGTGAATCCAGCCAAAGCGGTGATGAGCAAGAGCCACCTTCATCAAGTCATATTTATCAGGGTGAGACTCGTTAATGAAAGCAACTAACTCCTTCATGTAATCAGGCACTTGCAAAGCATCCGGTGGCAGATGGCTCGCTTGGGCAATCTGCACTGGGTATGTGCGATAGGCTCCAGGGGTTTTATCGCCTTCGCGCTGTAAATCGCTAACAGTAATAGCATGAAGTTCGCGGATAAAATGCTCTGTTAGCGCATCACCTGACTTTAAAGTTTGTTCGATAAAGGTCATGGCCCGTTCAATATTTATGATTTCGTGCAAATGATCTTGCTCTGTAGCGTCACCCGCCACGACCTGCTCGATATAATCAGCAAGCGTCGTATGGTTTCCTTCAATACGGGCTGAGCCTAGGCTTTCTAAGAAATGAAAAATTTGCTTGATCTGCATAAATACAGCAGGTGCAGTAGTGCCAGATAACTGGAGCCGTCGTAAATGCTCAAGTTCAGTGATTACATCCACCAAAGGAGAGTCAAAGCTAGGATTGAGCAGCGCGAGGTCATGATGTTTAAATTCCGGCATACCATCTACATCCTTTACTTTAATTATCTACAATAAAAATGCCTAAACGTTAGTAATTACAGTGTTTTTGTGAATTATAAAATTGATTTTATTTACAAAAACCACTAACAAACAAGTACAAACTTACCATTTCCCTGGACTGCTTTAACAAAGGCTACGCTTGCCTTTCTACCTTGCACAGCTATATTTCCCACATTCTCTAACCTAGGTCATACTAGGTGTCTGTTTTGTGATGATTAAGGATTCGCTGTGCGCCATTTTTCTGATAACACCTACCCTGCTCAACACAAACCCAATTGGAAAATCATTGCGGGCTTGTGGCCTTATCTGACGGAATTCCGTGGGCGGGTGGTGTTAGCGCTGGTGATGCTGGTGCTGGCTAAGCTGGTGACCGTTTCGACACCTATTGTACTCAAATACATTATTGATTATTTAGATCAGAGTCGTGGGGTGGACATGGTGTTGTGGATTCCGTTCACTCTGGTGGCGGCGTATGGGGCGCTGCGCTTTGGTAGCACCTTATTTAATGAGCTGCGCGATGCGGTGTTTGCGCGTGTGGCTGAGCGCGCGATGCGGCGGGTGTCGTTGCGGGTGTTTAGGCATTTGCATGATCGGGAGTTGTCTTTTCATCTGGATCGCAAGACCGGCGGTTTGGCGCGGGATATAGAGCGTGGTACCAGCGGCATCAGTTTTTTGCTGCGCTTTACCCTGTTTAATATTGTCCCTACCATATTGGAAATCGTGATGGTGGCGGGCGTTTTGCTGGTGGCCTTTAATGTGAACTACGTGTTGGCGATTTTGGTGGCCATCGTAGTGTATGTGATTTTTTCTATTCGCGTCACCGAATGGCGTACGGCCTTTGTACGCGAGGCCAATAGCCGTGATAATCAATCCAATTCCCGTGCCATCGATAGCTTATTGAACTACGAGACCGTTAAATACTTTAATAATGAACGTTTTGAGGCCGAACAATACGACGAAGGCCTTGCGCTGTGGGAACAGGCTCGTCTAAAAAACCGCTTGTCTATGGTTGCCTTAAATACGGGACAGGCTTTTATTATTGGTGTGTCTCTGATTGTGATCATGAGCATGGCGGTGCGCGAGGTGGTCGCGGGGCAGATGACCTTGGGTGATTTCACCATGGTGAATGCGTATCTGATTCAGTTGTTTGTGCCCTTAAACGCGCTGGGCTTTGTGTATCGTGAAATTCGCCAGTCATTGGTCAATGTAGAGCGGCTTTTTGGGCTCTTAGAGGACGAGCCTGCCATTAAAGATGCGCCCGATGCCAAGGCCTTAGCCATTCCATCGGGGCAGGTGCAGTTTAAGGACGTGCACTTTAGCTACAACGCAGAGCGCCCTATTCTTAAAGGCATTGACCTGACCATTCCTGCCGGCCATACGGTGGCGGTGGTGGGCACCAGTGGCGCAGGTAAATCTACGTTGGCACGGCTATTATTTCGGTTTTTTGATGTGGACCGCGGCAGTATCTGCATTGACGGCCAAGACATCCGTCAGGTGACGCAAGATAGTCTACGCACGGCGATCGGTATTGTGCCACAGGACACCGTGCTCTTTAACGATACGCTGTATAACAATCTGGCCTACGGCCGCCCTGGCGCCAGCGAGGCAGAGGTCCACCACGCTGCCCAGCAGGCCCATTTAGCCGATTTCATTCAGAGCCTACCCCAAGGCTATGCCACCCAAGTCGGTGAGCGCGGCCTGAAACTGTCCGGCGGTGAAAAGCAACGCGTGGCCATTGCCCGTGTGCTGCTTAAAAACCCACCCATACTGATTTTGGACGAAGCCACTTCATCCTTAGACTCCATTTCTGAGCAAGCCATTTTAGATGCCCTAAACGCCGTCAGCCGCCAGCGCACCACGCTGGTCATTGCGCATCGTCTTTCTACCGTGCGCGATGCAGACCGTATTGTAGTGATGGATCAAGGTCGGATAGTAGAAAGCGGCAGCCACAACGAGCTATTGGAAAAAAATGGCTACTATGCGAGGTTGTGGATGCAACAGCAGCATACAGAGGAGGCTTAGGGCCATGAAATAAAAAAACCTTGAAAATCAATTGATTAGGAGGTTTATTGAGTTGAGCGTAATAAAGCGATGTCTTGCAGTTTACGGCCAAGCTCATCATCTTTCGCAACTAGCGCCAAGTCGGAAGCTAAGCCAAGAACACCTAGTACTGCCACATAATGGCCCATAGAGACCGTTGGGTCACCTTGTTCTATTTTGCGAATTGTAGCTCGACTTAAGCCGGTACGCTCTGAAAGCAACGTTTGCGTGTAATTACGACGCTTATACGCTAAGAGGATGTTTTCTCCTAGCTGTGTAAGAAAGTTCTGATTCTTGGGAAAAACAATGGCTTTTCTGCGCTCAGTCATTTTATTGGACACTATAGTTATCAAATATTGATTATATGAGAACTACAGTGTTCTTTATAAAGCATGTAAAGCACTTAGAGGCGTAGGCTTGTCCTAAAAAGCTACAGGTCAAAACCAGAGATTTCTGTCATTAGCCTTTAGGTAGCGGCGAGAGGTAGTGCCCTATTTAGCGCTTAACCACAGAGGTCTCTGGTTATAAACTGTGAGATTGACGGTAAGCCTACGGACATACCGCGAGCACGAGCGATTACACGTAAAGCATGCGTCAATTCACCCTCGTTGTTCTCTTCAAGAACCGCAGTGAGGTAATTAGCAATATCTTCGTCTGTTTTTAGCATTTCTGCCATATCAAACTCAGGCAAATCAGAGATCTTCATACTCGTTACCAAAATGCGCGGAAAGCCTCTTTAGGGCGAGGTGGATGTCAAAGTGTTTCTGAACGGAGTTTATCTATTAACAGCCCCAAACAAACAGTATGTTTCCTTAAACTACTCTGCCAAGAAAAACTCGAAACACTCTCTGACACAACGGACAAAACCTTTCAACTCTTTAACTTACATCGGAAATTTCAATTACATCATCCATAGACATTAAGGTATAACGTGGACGACCTTGCCCAACCTGCATGAGCCTCAGCTTTAATTGAACGGGTTTATTCAACCATTTCTCATTCAAAACTCGAGGCTCCTCAATAGCAAAATCAATTTTACCTTTGATTAAATCCTTATCGTTATTCACGAGAAACTCAAACGCTCGGCTAGAGGGCAATACACCTTGGAACACACCCTGATAATCCTCATAACTCTCTTGAATGTTGTCATCTTTAAGACTATCAGAAGCCCGTTTAATTTCGTCAAAATTAGAATAGCGAAACGCATGGTCAGCATAAGACAATCCACACCAGGCCTTCTGCTGAACCAAATAATCCAGAAACTCATGGACTTTTTTAACTGCCCTCGGATGTATCTCTTCAACTACTTCAGCTATATCATCATCTGTGCCTTTTGCAGAGAGACGGAATAGAGCTTCTATTTTTTTTAAAGCCTCATAGCCCTGATTTTCAGGAAACAAATCAGGCTCCGATGAAGGAAGTTCAAACTCAAATCCAAATGACCCTACTGCTGTTCCTGTAATCAACAGCTGACTTCTATCACGATTAGGAATTGGCCCAGCACTTTGTAAGTTATAATTTAAGGCTGCAACTATTGCAGAAAAAGCCTCAGCAAAAGCACCCGCTGCCTTCGAACCAAAATCAGCCCCTATACCATGACTACCAACGACAGGCTTGCCACGAAAAGTGAGATTTACTTTTTGAGGTTCTGTTGATGTTTGTTTACTTAACTGCATTTCAACCGAAGCCAAACGAGACTTTAAGCTCAGACGTTCAATTATATTTTCTTCAGGAAGGTCTGATAACAATTGCTTTAGGGTATTGACTTCAGATACTAAAAAATCTCTTTTAACTGTCATCATTAATCCCCTTAAACGAATTTAAAAGTGCTAGGGCATCAGCATCTTGAGACGATTCCAAATCAATCTGGACAAACCCCTTCCACACCCCATCCCTTCTGTGTGACCACAAGCTGTACCAATAAGAGATATTTTTAATCGTCTTAGCGTTTACCTCGCCACCAAGAGTAGATATATATGCATCTACCAAGTACTTTTCCTTGGCCTTTTGACTGTCAAAAAGAGCAGGGTTCTGATTGAATACTGACAGCTGATCTATACCAGAAAAATCAATAAAACTAACTATATCTATGTCACGAGGAGGTCGGCTCTCGAGTAACTCGACCCTTTCAAGGAAGCTACCATCCAGCCATTGAAACCCTGATGTAATGCCAAGCTCATGTAAATCCTTTCGATATCGTAAAAACCCGTCAAGAATAGCTATACGCTCTTGGGAAGTAGAGAATCGTTCTATCACCGTAGATAAATCCACAATATATGGTGAACGATCAGCAGTAAAGCCAGGTTTTCCAGGCCTTATCGCTGGTATTACACTTGAAACTACTATACCTGACTGGA
>DUNB01000091.1 GCA_012839585.1 Alcaligenaceae bacterium
ACAAGGTAAAGGTGGTGGTAGGCACGCTATCTGCCGGCCCACCTGATTCCGCAATCGTAGGAATGTCTGACAAGAGTTCAGATCGCTCAGAGGCCCCTACCGCTAAAATGCGCACCTTGCCACCGGTGGCTTGCTTAGAGGCAATCATCCCGCCCACCAACATGGCATCGGTTTCGCCAGCCAGCAAACCATTGACCGCAGGCGCCACACCGCTATAGGGAATATAGGTGAACTCTACGCCTTCCTCTTTAGCCAATTGCCCCATGCCTAAATGGGTCACATGACCACGACTGCCTGTGCTGATATTTAATTCACCTTTGCTGGCTTTAGCACGCTCAATGAATTCCTGATAATTTTTTACAGGCAATTTGTCATTCACCAACAAATACAAATGGGTTCCCGCTACCGTCACCACCGGCTTTAAGGTTTTTTCCCAATCATAAGGCAGCTTTTTGTAGAGCAAAGGATTAGTGGCAATGGCCAGAGTATCTACCATCAATAACTGATCCCCATCACCTTCACTACGAGCCACGCGATCTGTACCGATAATCGAGTTAGCTCCAGGACGGTTTTCTACCACAAAATTCGCCCCGCGCTCCTCACTTAAGATCATTCCTAATTCGCGCGCCAAAATATCCGGTTCGGTCCCAGGTGGATACGGTACGGTGATATAGACTGATTTACCATCTGGCCAAGCCGCTTGAGCCAAGGACGGCGCGACCACCCCAACGGCGACCATCGCCAATGAAATGACTTTGATTTTTATTCCTATCATGGTTTGTCTCCTTATTCCGGCCTACCATCTGCCGATTAAAATATTCATCATGCGTTCATGCGCATTGGTACGTTTAGCGACTTGGGCATAGGCTTCGGACGCACGCCCTTTTAAATTGCCCTTCCAATCAAACAACGCCTCCTTTAGCTGTTGTCTGACGTCCTCATAATCCGGATCCGTGCCCAAATCATGCAGTTCGTGTGGATCGTTTTGCATATCAAAAAGCTGGGGCTGATACCCCTGCCAATAGATATATTTATAGTGTTTGTCTCGAATCATGAGCCCTTTGCACTCTGACACATCGCGCTGTAACACCAGGCGAGCCTCTCGGTAGGCATAGTCCAAGGTGGCAACGGTATACGTTTTAGGCCAGGACTTAGAGGGTTCACGCAACAAAGGCAATAAAGACAGCCCTTCGATCCGATGGTCAGGGATAGGAACGCCTAGAGCCTCCAAAATAGTGGGCGTAATATCCACGCATTCGACAAACTCATCACTGACCTGCCCTCGGGTCGCATCCGCAGCGGCACTGGGGTCATACACAATCAATGGCACTCGAATCGCACCTTCGAAAAAGTACTCTTTCTCACCCAACCAATGATCCCCCAACAAATCACCATGATCCGCGGTGAAAATAATCAGCGTGTTTTCTAGCTGACCACTGGCTTCGAGCTCATCCAACAAGCGTCCCATCTGATCATCAATTTGTTTGATCAAGCCCATATACACGGGCTGAATGGTCTGCCAGACCTCGTCTTGTGCAAAGGACAGCGACTCCTCGTGCTGCTGATAGGCCTTGTGAACCGGATGGGCTTGGTCGCCGCGTTCATGCTCAGCCCGTGTAGGCGCTTTGCAATCCTCGGGACCAAACATGTTGTGATACGGTGCAGGCGCTTTATAAGGCCAGTGGGGTTTGATAAAAGAAAGATGCAAACACCAAGGCTGGTCCTCTTTTTCTTTGATGAAATCAATCGCGCGCTGCGTGAAATACGGGGTTTCGGAATCCATGTCCAATACACGCGCCGGCAACGGGGCATTACGCATATACCAACCCGAGGCAAACTCGCCGCTCTCATCCTCGCTACCGATCACGTAGTCTTCCCACGGCCTGTCACTGTGGTAGCCACGGCTTAGCAAATACTGACGATAAGGACTGTCCTCTGCCATTTCAAAGTGCCCATCGTAGCGCTCTAGGGCGGTGAAACCACCCTGCCAAAAACGCTCTTCGCCGCCTTGAGCCAAGATAAACTTCGCCGCCTCTAAACCTGCCGGATCTGACACATGGTGCGTTTTGCCCAACAAATGGGACTCCAAACCATGCTGTGCCAAATAATCCCCTAAGTACAACTCATCAATAGGGTGCGGCACTCGATTCCACGTCACCCGATGGGACAGCGGATAACGCCCGGTATAAAACGATGCCCTAGAGGGGCCACACACGGCCGAGTTCACATAGGCACGATCAAAGCGACATCCCATTTTGGCCAAACGATCCAAATTTGGCGTTTGTAAGGCTTGGTTTGGCTCGTAGCACGATAAGTAATCGGCTCGTAACTGGTCACACATCACAAAAAGTACATTTTTTACGGTGTCCGTTGATCCTTCTACCTGCTTTGTCATAACTTACCCAGAAAAAGTGAATGTTGATCTTAGATAGAAACCTTCATTTCCAAGTCATCGCTGCGATTGGCGTAGAGTTGCTTTCTTGCGATAAAACGCTTGTAAACCACCCAGCTCACGATTAACAAAGCAAACGCAATACACGCACCGCTAATAGGACGTGTCACAAACACCGTCATATCTCCACGGGATAAGAGCAAAGCGCGTCGGAAATTTTCTTCAACCATGGGGCCTAAGACCACACCCAATAACAAAGGGGCCGGTTCAAAACGCATTTTGCTAAATAAGAAACCACACACACCGACTAAGAACACCACACCCACATCAAAAATATTGTTGTTTGCACTGTACACACCCAAGCAAATAAACAATAAAACGGCGGGGTAAATCAGACGATAAGGCACCGTTAGAAGACGCACCCACATACCAATCAATGGGATGTTCAAAATCAACAACAACAAATTACCGATCCAGAAACTGGCAATCAGGCCCCAGAACACGGTGGGATGCTCTGTCATCATCTGTGGACCCGGCTGAATGTTATGAATCATCATGGCGCCCAGCATCAAGGCCATCACGGGGTCACCTGGAATACCTAAGCTCAGCGTGGGGATAAAAGCCGTTTGCGCAGCCGCACTATTCGCCGATTCGGGGGCAGCGATACCCTCGATCGCACCTTTGCCAAAGTTCTTTCTGTTTTTGTTAACCTTTTTTTCTAAGGCGTAGGACATAAAGGAGGCAATGGTGCCGCCTGTACCGGGCAAAATACCGAAAAAAGAACCAAAGCCAGCCCCACGTCCGATGGAGGACAATGAGTTTTTAAATTCACCTTTTTCAAAGCGCAAAGCACGCCAGTTGATGCGTTTATTGCTCATGGTTTGGCCTGAACCCAAACGGTTCGCGTTAGCTAATACATCCGCGACGCCAAAAAAGCCCATGGCAATCGCCACCAAAGCCAAACCGTCTTGTAGATCTGGCACACCAAAGGTAAAGCGCGCCACACCACTGTTCACATCGGTGCCCACCACGCCTAATAGCAACCCAATGGCGACCATCGCCACACCTTTAATGGGGGAACCCGTCGTCAAGGTGGAGGCGGCCAGTAAACCAAGCAGCATCAAAGAGAAGTATTCCGCCGGACCGAACTGAAAGGCCACCTCTACCAAGGCGGGCGCAAACAGCATCATGAGTAAGATGCCAACGGTGGCACCAATAAAGGAAGCCAACATTGCGATCAACAAAGCGGGACCAGCACGACCTGCCTTCGCCATAGGGTGTCCTTCGAGACACACCACCGCGTGCGAAGCCGTACCGGGCAAATTCAACAGAATACTCGTGGTTGCGCCACCATAACTGGTACCGTAGTACAAACCGGCCAACATCATTAAGGCACCGGCAGGATCAATGCCATACGTAATGGGAAGCAACATAGAAATCGCTGCCAATGCCCCAATACCTGGCAGCACCCCGATCAAATTACCAATAAAGACGCCCACAAAGGAATAAAAGAAATTTTGTAGGGTAAAGGCTGTCTCAAAGCCCATTATTATATTATCCAGCATCTCTATTCCTTTAGCCCAGTCTAAACAAAGGCATTTGCATCTGTAATCCAAAATGGAAAACAGCGACGGTAAATAAGGTTAAAACCGTTGCAGCAATTAAAGCCACTTTGAATGTATTTTTTTGATCTGCAAAAGCAGCAACAAAAACCAAAGAGAAAGTCGCGGGAACCAATCCGCCATATTTAGCCAAAACAATAAACGACAGCATGGCGCCAATAATCAGCCCCCAGGCAAGCAACTGTCGTTTAAAAGAAATTGGGTTTAAATCATCAATATTTTGTTCTGCTTTTTCCTGAGCATACTCTTCGCCACTCAGCTCAAAAAACAGCATCAAGCCCAAAATCATGATGATGACGCCAATGGCCAAAGGAAAATAACCCGGCCCCATCCTAGCCAAACTACCTATGGTGTAGTCAAGGCTGCCTAACACCGTTAGCCCACCGATCAGCAGGAGCACAGAGCCGGACAAAACCTCTTTTTTATTGATTCTTATTTTCATTATTCCCTCCTATAAAAATGCTTATAGGACTGAATATATCAACATAGTTGAGGACTAAAATTACATTTTTGTAATGATAGGGTATTCCTCAATAAGGGCAAAAATCAGCTCAGTGGCAGTAAAATTTTGACGCCTAAGCCCCCTTGAGGGGCATGGTAAAACGAGCATTCACCCTGATGGTATTGCACGATGGCCAACACGCTGGCCAACCCCAATCCGGTCCCAGGAAAATCCGTAGCCCGTTGGTCTCTATAAAAGTGCGTACCCAATTGTTTTAGCGAGCTGTCTTCTACTCCGATCCCATCGTCCTCAATGCGGATCATGGCTTGATCGTCTTCGATGCTGAGCTGCAGTTGTATATGTTGTTTGGCGTATTTGCAGGCGTTTTCTAGTAAGTTGCTCAGCACACTCGCGAGCAGGTCTTTATCGCCATACACCATGACAGAAGGGCTAGTCGTAACTGTCAAATGCAACCCGGTGTCCTCGGCATAAGGCCCATACAGGGTAGACAAATCATCTACCAACTGGGACATATCCACCGCGTGCAAACTTTGCCTATAAACCCCCATTTCCAGCTCTGAAATTTGCACCAATTTATCGAACAACTGCACCAACGATTTAATCTCAGCCAAAGCTTGCTCTACTTTTAGACGGCTAGACTCAGGCAGCGCTGGATCGGAGCGCAGCGGATGCAAATACGACGTAATACGGGTAATGGGAGTGCGAATATTATGAGTAATCGTATCAGACACGTAACGCACCCCCGCTAAGGAGCGCTCTAAGTAATCCAACATCAGATTCAACTCTTTGATGAGCAGATTCAGCTCATCATCCACATCCTCGACAGGGATACGCATCTTAAGCTTTTCCGAGCGAATTTGTTGAGCCGTTTTGCGGATCACGCTCACACTGGAATCCAAATCCACTCTAAACCAGTAGGCGCTTAGCCAAATGAACAAACCACCTAGGATGATGGCAATAAAGCTGGCCCGCACCATCAGGTATTTAAACTCATTGATGTCTTTGAGGCTTTTACCTATTAACAAGGTATCTGAACCTAGCTGAACACTTTTGAGTTTCACCTCTAAGGCCCGACCCGATACCGATATAACAATATCGGAAACATAATCACTGCTGACCATCATATCGGGAAAACTATCGATATTCCCTATGATCTTTTTATTATCCTCATCAACCAATAACCACAAATCAGGATAAAGGCTTTTTATTTCATTATCCAAATAGAGAATAACGGCATATCTCCCTTGATTCTCATAAACATGCACCACCCTATTTGATAAAGTAGATATCTGCCTAAACTGCTGGGCGTGCAAAGCCCCTATTACCTGTATATAAATAAAACCCAGCAGAAAAACAATAATAATTAAACCGATTAAGCCATAAAAAAAACTAAACCGTAATGTTAATGAATTACCTAGGCGTTTAAATAAAGACATGGAGTATTAGCTATTAGAAAAATCTTCGGAAAACATATAGCCAATCCCACGTACTGTTTGGATATAGTTGAACTCAAAAGGTTTGTCGATTTTGCTGCGTAGTCGGCTGATCTGCACATCAGTGATGTTCGTACTGGTCTCAAAGCTGTAGCCCCAAATTTCCTCTAAGAGCATAGAACGTGTCACCACCTGGTCTTTATTTTTAATCAGATACAGCAATAGCTTGAGCTCGCGCGCCTGCAAAGGAATCACCTGCCCCTGTCGCTTGACCTCAGATTTCACCAAATCGATGTGCAAATCACCCATTGTCATTTCAGAGCTGGAAGATTCCTGCGGCTGATAGCGTCGGCTTAACGCCTCGGCACGGGCTAATAGCTCGGACAAAGCAAACGGCTTCACCAAATAATCGTCCCCACCGGCTTTTAGGCCTCGTACCCGATCATCCAAACCGGATAAGGCGCTGAGCACCAGAATGGGAAATTGTTTGCCATGTTGGCGTGCCAACGACAGTAAATCCAACCCATCAAAATGATTGGGTAACATCCTATCTAAAATCACCAAGCCCCAATCCTCGTTCAGTAAACGCTGCTGCGCGCTCTGCCCATCGGCCGCCCACGCCATCTGATAACCGCGGTTCTCAAAGGCCTCTATGATGAACTCAGCGTTCACCTTGTCATCTTCTATCAGTAAGCAACGCACCATTGCACTCTCTTTGTCATAAACCTGCACATACCTAATACACTCTAACTAAAATATATACTTGTGAATATAAGTGCTTGTACGCGTTTGCGAGCTGAAAACCTTGGCAATACAACGTCTACTGACCTAAAAACACAGCGCTTTCAGGAAAATCAGCCCTTTTCTGGTCCCACGCCCTTTTTTATTGGGATGCTGCTATACTATCGATTACTGCATAGATACAGACTTGTCTGTACACCTGCACAGAGATCGCGGTGTGGCTCATAACACACCGTCAGAACCTCAACGCATTAAATCATGATGCAAAAAACTTGACATGATTTAAATAAGGCGGTAAAGTTCTATTTCTCACAGCGGCTGTAGCTCAGTTGGATAGAGTACTTGGCTACGAACCAAGGGGTCGTGGGTTCGAATCCTGC
>DUNB01000092.1 GCA_012839585.1 Alcaligenaceae bacterium
AAGAACCCGTGACCAAGTTTGGTACGGCCATATCACGAGCGCCTTGACCCAAAGCCACCCAGTTTTGCAAGAAAATAGACATACCAATTGCAGAGATTAACGGCACCAAACGAGGACTGCCTCGTACCGGTGCATACGCCACCTTTTCGACCGTATATCCATAAACAGCAGTGATAGCTGCGGCGACAATCAGCATAATCAGCACGATTAAAATGATAGGCAGACCCGAGTTCATTCCTATCGCTGACAGGGTGACCAAGCCCGCATAAGCTCCGATCATATAGATCTCGCCGTGTGCGAAGTTAATCATCCCAATAATGCCGTAGACCATCGTATAGCCAATGGCAATCAAGGCATAAATAGCACCTAATGACAGACCATTAAATAACTGCTGCACGAGCTGAGGAAGCAGATCCGACATAATGTAATTCCTAGAGGCTAGTGTAGGCAGAAAGAGCGACCGCCTTTAGTAGCGAAAAAAGGGCTGTTGTCTCTAGCAAAAGAGTCAACAGCCAATATAAAAAAGATAGTCTATTTTGTGACAAATCCTTAGCTTTTGTCACTCCGTAATTGCCCCTAGCGCAATCACTGTCTGAATAAGCCTATTTGGAATTATGAATTACTAGGCTTTGCTATATTCCACATCAAGGCTCGGAATGGAGCCAGCATAAAGGTATTTAAGCTAAGTTTGACCGCCAAATCCCCCAGCAGCAGGGTTTGCCATGGCATGCTGGTCCCAGCAAAGGCCACGCTAAAGAACACAAAGGTGTCTATAGCAGCACCGGCCACCCCGCCCACAAAGGGAGCTTGCCACCAAGTGCGGTGACGTAAGCGATCAAAAATATAGATGTCACACAGCTGTGCCAGCAAAAACGCTGAGCCAGACGCCACCGCAATACGCGGGCTGGCCACAAATACAGACACCACTAAGGCCGCAACAAAACCAAAATAGGCCACGCGTCGTGCCGCGCGCGGACCGAATCGGCGGTTTAAAACATCTGCCACCAAAAAAGCAATGGGGTAACTGACCGCCCCCCAAGTTAACCAATTGTTGATTGGGTATTGCACCAACACATTGGAGGCGACCACAATGACCATCATCAGACTGATGGACAGCACCTGCTGTGTCGTGCTCATGGGGTCAAAGCGTAAAGTAGGAGTTGCTGTTGTCATTAGGAGTACTCGTTAGCCAATTCGGCGGCTCGCTGTTTGGCCGCCTGCATGGCCTGTTGAACGATGGTGCTGAAATTCTGCTGGGCAAACACCTGTAAGGCTGCGGCAGTGGTGCCCCCCTCTGAGGTCACATTCGCGCGTAATTGCTCTAAGGGCAAGGGCGACAAAGCGGCCAGTTCGGTTGCACCGCTCACCGTGGCAAAGGCGAGTTTTCGAGCTTGTTCTGGGCTTAGGCCTTGTTCTATGGCGCCTTGAATTAAGGATTCGAGAAACAAAAACACATACGCCGGGCCACTACCCGATAAGGCGGTGACCGCATCAATGGCTTGGTCATCTTTCACCCAGACAAACTCACCCACTGTTTTAAACATCATTTCCGCAATACGTTTGTCTTCGGCATCTACCGCATCCAAGGCCATCAAGCCTGTGGCCCCACAACCGATAAATGCGGGGGTATTGGGCATGCAGCGAATCACGCGCTGATGTGGCTGACCGTCTTTGGCTAACCAATTGGCAATATCAGCGGCGGCAATACCTGCAGCCACACTGATCACCAAGGTGTTTTTTTGCACATAAGGCGCACACTGACGCACCACTTCTTTCATTTGCTGCGGTTTAACCGCAAAAATCCAAATGCGTTGTGTGCTTAGTTGTTCATCGATGTGTGCGGCCACCCGAGTGCCCTGTTCTTGCCAGTTTTGACGCGCCGAGGCATTCGGGTCTACGACCAACACCTCGTTAGCGGCACAACGTTTACCAATTAAGCCCGCGGATAACGCCGAGGCCATATTACCGCCACCAATAAAGGCTAGCGTCAAAGTATTTTGTTCATTAATCATAGGGCTATTGTAATCCGATTTAAATAAGCAAAGAGTTATATCAATTATTGACCAATAGCGCTTTTACTGAGTACAGTCACGCTAATGACATAAACAAGTCATAAAACAAAGATATACTTCTTTTAATAATCTTAAACACTTGTTATTGACCCGTCACACTCTTAGGAGAACGCAAATGCGTGCTACGAAATTCTCTTTATCCTTGGCTACTGTGCTTGCCATGATGGGCTCAGCCCATGCCGCTACTGAAATTCAGTTTTGGCATTCTATGGAAGGCGCTTTAGGCGAACGCGTTAATGAGCTCGTCGAGAACTTTAACAAAAGTCACCCTGACTACGTCGTTAAACCTAACTACAAAGGTAACTACGGCGAATCCATGAACGCCGGTATTGCGGCTTTCCGTGCAGGCAATGCGCCAGACATTCTACAGGTTTTCGAGGTGGGTACTGCCACCATGATGAACGCCAAAGGCGCCATCCAACCTGTTCAAGAAATGTCTGAGAAAGTGGGCGACCCCATCGATCCTAAGGCCTTTTTGGGTGCTGTGGGCGGTTACTATTCTTCTAGCGATGGCAAACTGGTTTCTATGCCATTTAACAGTTCCACCGCCGTGTTGTACTACAACAAGGACGC
>DUNB01000093.1 GCA_012839585.1 Alcaligenaceae bacterium
CACCAATAAGCGCATGTCGGCACGGGAGGCGACGGTTTCAAATAATTCGGGATGGGTATCCATGTAGACCTGCATCATCAACACCATGGCTGCAATCAATAGCACGCCGGGAATGGAGGTTAAGGTGGTGTAAATGTACTGAATCACATCATCGACCCACCCTTTGAAATACCCCGCTGCAATTCCAAAACCCAGCGCCGGAGGCAGCATAGCTAAGGTGGTTAAGGTACCAATCACCAAAGCCGTGCGTATGCTTTTTAGGGACTGAAAAATCACATCATTGCCTGATCGATCCGTACCTAGCACATAGTAAAAGCGGCTAAACAACAGAATCACCACCAACACGGAACCAAGCAAGCTAAGGCTTAACCACAAGCTACGCCAAGGAAAGCTAGGGGCTTTGTTGTACCCTAATCGACATAAAACCCCCACCCCAACAAACACCAGCACAACCGCCAAACCCGACCAGGCCCACAGTTGTATTAAGTCGTATTGATGTTGTTCGACATTGTGAATATGTTGGGCAGCATGCTCCAAGGGCGGAAAAATACGCTGCGGTTGGCCATCAACAATTTGGCTTTCTTTGAAGAATAAATGGGTGGCTAAAGGCGCAGAATAACTGCGCTCTTTTTTAGACAGCCGCGCCCAGTCTAAGGCGTCATCCAACACAGAACGAGCCACCGGCGCATAACGAATCTCGGTTTGCCCTTCTACCATTGGTAGTTGGGGGCGATAATGCACCGAGTCCAACAAGCCCACACTGACAAAAAAGCCTAAGACCACTGCCGCGGCAACGGCGGACGGACTATAAAACACACTGCGCCAAGCCATGCGCAAGGCAGGACTGCGGCACACCTGCCACACGTAGCCCAATGCCAACAGCACCATGCCCCACACAAAGATATCGGTCCACAAGAGGGTAAATTTAGGCATCGTCATCACTCAAAACGCACACGTGGATCCGCCAACGTGTAGGAAATATCCGCCAAAATCAAACCAATAATATAGAGGCCTGACCCCAAGAACACCATCGCGCGCACAATGGATAAATCCTGTGCATTAATGGCCTCGATGGTATAGCTACCTAAACCCGGAATACCAAAAAAAGACTCGGAAATTAAACTACCCATAAAGAGCAAAGGAATGGCCGATACGGTACCCGTCAAAATAGGCAGCATCGCATTACGCAGCAAATGTTTAAATAACACCGTGTATTCCGATAGCCCTTTGGCGCGTGCCGTGCGGATATAGTCTTTGGTGGATTCTTCTAAGAACAAACTACGGTAAAAACGGGACTCGCCCCCTAGACGGGAAATAATGCCAATCAATACCGGTAAAATTAAAAACCGAGCCGTATCCAGCCCTTGCGTCCAACCCGAATACGGCACCCAGGCTAAGACTTTGGCAAACAACCATTGCCCAGCAATGATATAAAACAGCCCCGAAATAGAGAGCAGCACCACGCAAAACACCACACCATAAAAATCAATGGCGGTATGTCTAAAAAACACCAAAAACAAGGCAAAGGCCACCGAGACGGCCAAGCCCAAAATAAAGGTGGGAATAGCGAGGGCCAAACTGGGCCCCATGCGGTTTTTGATCTCTTGGCTGATGTCGTGCCCCTCATCCGAAAAGCCAAAATCCAATCGCAACAAGGGCACGGAGCGCTCGAAAAAGATGGTCTCTTTCAGACTATCTACACCACTTTTTTCGTGATTAATGAATAAGGGCTTGTCATAACCGCGCTGGACTTTCCACTGCTCGATGGCATCGGCAGACACCCGTTGCCCACCAATGGCCAAGCGCGCCATATCATCCGGGGTGTTCACTGCAAAAAACAGCACAAAGGTCAGCAGATTCACCCCCAGCAACACCAGAATTCCATAACCCAGTCGCCGTAATACATACTGTGCCATTACTCACTCCTTTGGATGGTTTGTCGTTCACGCGCTCGTACCGCACGCCAAGCCAAGGCTGCAATCAGCCCTAACACCGCCAACACCACCCACAACGGCCACCAGACCGGTTGGTTCCATAGCGCCTGCTTTTGCACACGTAAATCCGTATCGATACGCAAAAACTGCAACGTATTGCGCACCATTTGCGTGGGTTTGGCATTTTTCACCCACTGCTGATAGACACCGCCCGAGTTCGGCACATAGCCAAACATCCATGGCGCGTCTTTTTGTACGATGGCTACCATTTTGGCGATCACCGCATCTTTTTCTGGACCATCATCCAAATATCGCATTTTTTCAAACAACGCATCATATTCCGCGTTTTGATAATTAGACGCATTTTCGCCATCGCCATTGGCGCGCGCATGGGGCCCATACAGCAAGAACAAAAAGTTTTCTGCATCGGGGTAATCCGCCACCCAGCCCCACATGAACATTTGCGCCACCCCGCGCTGCATTTTTTCTTGGAAACGGTTGTAATCGGTGGCGCGGATTTCCAGTTGAATACCTAGTTGTTGTAACTGCCTGCGCATCCAATCCAACATGGCACTCGACCCCATGCCCCCTGCCGAATCAAAATACAGAATCAGCGGCGCACCGGTCTCACTATCGCGGCCGTCGGGATAACCGGCTTTGGCTAATAAGGCCTTGGCCTCGTCCAAGGGTTTGCGATGTAAGATCCCATCTTTTAGATCATACACATAAGCGTTATAACCCTCCGGTAGCGTTTGATAGCCTCGCACCCCGGGCGGCAACGGTCCATGCGCCACCTGACCCTGATCATTTTGGAAAATGGTGACGTACTGTTCCCAATCAAAGGCGATGCTGATCGCTTGTCGCAGATAGCGGTTTTTCTCTGCCTGCTCGGGCGTATCCCCCGCCCCCACCACCGGATCCAACCAGTTAAAGCCAAAATAATACAGCTGTGACTCGGCCAAGGTACGCAAATCCAAACCGCGCTCTTTGTATAAAGCCGCCTTGTCCGGGGAGTCTTCCGCCGCCACCGTCATTGCCACCCCATAATCGCCACGTTCTACCTGTGGAATATCATAGTAGCCCTGTAAAAACTTACCTAGCAGGGGCACCGATTCTTTTTCTAGCTGAAACACCACCGAGTCAATAAACGGGGTGGGCTTACCACAATCGGCCAACAATCCTGCTTCTTTGTCGCCCGGCTCGCCTTCGCACGGATAAGGTTCGCCACGGAAATGCGGGTTACGCGTTAATACATGACGTCGATTACGGATGGACTCCGTCAGCATATACGGCCCCGTTCCCACCGGCCAGGTATTCAATGACAAGTCGTGTTCTGCCATCTTGGGCTGCTGATAAAAGCGATCGGCTTCCCACGGAATGGGCGCCGTAAAAGTCATGGCCAACCAGTAAGAAAACTGGGGGTATTTGCCCATCACCCGAATACGTAAGGTGTGATCATCCACCGCCTCTACGCCCTCAAAGCCCTGTTGACGCAAATCCAACCACTGCGAGGTATCCGCCTCACGGTCTTGTGCACGCAGCTGATCGCCGTAGTCCTTCATCCCCACAATATGGTCTGCAAAAAAAGCATAAATGGGAGACACCACGCGTGGACTGGCTAAACGCCTAAAGGCATACACATAATCATGGGCGGTTAATTCACGCGTCCCCGTGTGCTCAAAGTCCATGACGGAATAGGTCCCCTCTAAGTCTTGGGGCTGAATGGGGTAGTAAACATATTGATTTTTTTCATCTTTGGCAAAAGCCGGATGGGGTTGAAACAGGATCCCTGGCTTAATGGCAATGTCGTACACGCTTTGCGCGATGTGCTCGCCCGGTGCATCGTCGGGCAAACGCTGCCCGTTCTGATCCACATAATAGGGTTTAACTACCTCGGTGGCGGTGCGCGTGGTTAGCTTATAAGGCCGCTGTAGGTACTCGTAACCGTAGAGTGGCTCGTAAATGGAATAAGTAAAGGGGGTTTCATCCGAGGAATAAGAGCTCACCGGATCCAGATATTTGGGTGATCGCTGCGTAAAAGCCGTATACAGCACATTGTCTTTGGCCTCTGCCGCCAAATACGGGCTGTTCACCGCCTGCTGGCCACAGCCGCTTAGCCAAGCCAGCTGTAGTGCCAATAGCACCCCTATGATTAACCGCATTGTTTCTTTTGCCAACATTGCACTCGCCAGTCCCAAGGAGCCACAGGGTTTTTATCTTGCCATAGACCAATCCGAGCTTTTTCAGCCTGTTTCTGAATCTGCACTACCGACTCATCGCGTAAATAGCGTCGATTACTGCCGGTATAGGCCCATGCCAAGCCTTGTCTAACTAATTCATTATTTGCAATACGACCATCGGGCAAAATCACATTACACACATTGCGTCCGTAGTGATCTTGTTCGTAACACTGAACGATCAGGTTTTTGTTCAACACCATAGCGGCCATGGCTTGTTTGGACTCCTCGGCATAAGGCTGCCCGGGACGATCCGCACGACCTTCGCTTTCGGGGGCGTCAATATTGGCCAAGCGAATGCGTTCTCGTTGTCCATTGACCTGTAGGTTAATGGTATCCCCATCCGCCACGTAGGTAACAAGTCCTTGTAATTCAAAAGGTCCTTTGGGACGCGTCACCGTAGTGGTGCTGGTCGACGAGTTGGACGAATCATCCTGTCCCAAATAACCCAGGGTGCCCAACACCGCAAAAAATGCCGCCGCCAGCGCTTTTTTCAATGGGGTGTTCAAAAATGGCCGTAGTTGAGTCTGCAGAAATTTCAGCAATTCTCGACTCAATTGATTTTTTTCTTTTTTCCCTAATAACGGCTTGGGTTTTCTACTCGCCATAATATCCCTAATCTATACTGCTAAATGTTAATCTTGACCTGCTTTAGGTATCCATCAACGATCGGATACGAAGGGGTTGTGCGCATCGCGCCACCGGCGCCTACCTAGATCCAATCACTATTGCGATCTAGGCCAGCCTACCAAAGACTTTGATTATAGGTTCTTAGGCACCGCTGTACATCGGTACTACCCGCAAAGCACCCGATTTAATCTAACATTCCCCCCTAAAACTCGCCTATATGATTCATAGATAGCACAATACAAACAGGAGAATGCGGGAGTCAGGGTCGGTGAACGCCGACGTGCTATCCCTCCCCTCGCCACAGGAAGGGGCATCCCGCGCAATATTGATGAACGCTTCCATCCAAATCGCCATTGCCGCGTTTCTTTTATTTATCGGTGTAGCCACCGGGGCTTTTGGGGCGCATGCCTTAACGGGCCTGGTTGATATTAACCTAATGGCCGTTTGGCACACAGCCGTTTTGTACTTGTTAGTACATGGTTTAGGTTTGCTGGGTTTGGCCGCAACCCAACATCTGTTGCCCCTACGTTTACAGAGCGTAGCCTATAGCTTTTTATTTGTGGGCACCTTAATTTTTTCAGGCAGTTTGTTTTTGCTGGTGCTCAGCGGCCAAGGCTGGTTAGGCGCCCTCACCCCCATCGGCGGCATGTTGATGTTAGCCGGTTGGCTCTGCACCGTGGTAGCGGCGATTAAACAGTACAAAGACAGCAGCAAATAACGTCACACGCTCTGCGCGCCTCATAGAATGAAACAGGCTGCAAATGGTATGGTAGTGATTAAATACACTGCGTTTGTTGTGCATAGATCTACGCCCCAAGGACCTGGGTCTACGCACTATTTAAATAGATGAAACATTGGTTAGCTTTTGATCTAACGGTCTGATGCAATCAACGCCCCCTGCCAGCCTGCACCGATGCACGGGGCGACAACACAAAGGAAAAGCGATGGGTTTACTAGTCAACGGAAAATGGGTAGACCAATGGTATGACACGGACTCTACCGGTGGAAAATTCAAACGGGATGAATCCCAGTTCAGAAACTGGATTACGGCAGATGGCAGCCCTGGCCCAACAGGCAAAGGGGGATTTCCTGCTGCCAGCCAACGGTATATTTTGTATGTTTGTTTAGCCTGCCCGTGGGCCCATCGCACCCTGATTATGCGCGAACTGAAAGGCTTACAAGAACACATTGCGGTGGTCGTTGTGAGCCCACTGATGGGTGAAAACGGCTGGACCTTTGCTCCTGGCGACGGCGTAGATACCGACCCGGTATTAAAAGCGGATTTTCTCTATCAGCTCTATCAAAAAGCCGATCCCAATTACACCGGTCGCGTCACGGTGCCCATGCTCTGGGACAGTATGCAGCAGACCATCGTTAGTAACGAATCGGCCGATATACTCCGCATGTTCAACAGCGCATTTGCTGCAATGCAACAAAGCGCCTATGACTACTATCCTGCGGCGCTGCGCGAATCCATTGATGAGATCAACGACTATGTCTACCACAACATCAATAATGGGGTCTATAAGGCTGGTTTTGCTACCACCCAAGACGCCTACAACGAGGCCGTCTACGCCCTGTTTGACGCCTTAGATACGGTAGAAGAACGTCTGCAATCACAACGTTATTTATGTGGTGACCAAATCACCGAGGCCGACTGGCGTTTGTTTACCACCTTAGTTCGTTTTGATGCAGTGTATGCCGGCCATTTCAAATGCAACCTGCGCCGCATTGTGGACTACCCCGCGCTTTGGGGCTATTTACGTGATCTATACCAACACAATGGCATCGCCAGCACCGTTAACATGAGTCACATCAAACGCCATTACTACAGCAGCCATCCCAGCATTAATCCCACTGGTATCGTGCCGGCTGGCCCGAAAATTGATTTCACCCTACCGCACCAGCGCGATCAATTGAATAAATAAAACATTGGCTCGCTTCGGTGGGCTCTTGGCCCGACGCCTTTACCTACAGGCGAAGTGTCTAGACAAGCTAACCGGGCGTGCCCCACCCTTAAAAGCGATCAAAAATCGTGGGGTTCAAAAGGATTTCACGATCAATGTCGTCGATACGGTTTTTGCCGCACAGCGCCATCGTAACGTCCAGCTCATTTTTAATCAGTTCTAAACAACGCGTTACACCAGCCTGTCCGGCCGCACCTAGGGCGTACAAGAAAGCCCGACCAATCATCGTGCCATCCGCCCCCATCGCCATGGCACGCAATACGTCTTGGCCACTGCGAATGCCACCATCCAGATAAATTTCCGTTTTACCGCGTACCGCATCAACGATAGGAGGCAACGCCGCGATGGTAGAGGGCGCACCGTCTAATTGACGACCACCGTGATTCGACACCACGATCGCATCAGCCCCTGCATCCACCGCATGTTGCGCGTCTTCGGCATCCATAATCCCTTTAAGGATAATTTTGCCGCCCCAACGCGACTTAATCCACTCCACATCATCCCAGCTCAAGGTAGGATCAAACTGTTCTGCCGTCCACGTCGACAAAGAACTTAAATCGCTTACCCCTTTGGCATGCCCCACGATATTGCCAAAGGTACGACGATTGGTCTTGAGCATCTGTGAACACCAATAGGGTTTGGTGGCTAAATTGATGATGTTACGTAGCGTAGGCTTGGGCGGCGTAGACAAACCATTTTTAATGTCTTTATGACGCTGTCCCAACACCTGCAAGTCCAAGGTAATCACCAAGGCCGAACATTGCGCTGCCTTAGCGCGATCAATCAGGGCCTCGATAAAGGATCGGTCACGCATCACATAGAGCTGAAACCAAAATGGCGCATGGGTGTGGGCCGCAATGTCTTCTAAAGAGCAAATACTCATCGTAGACAAGGTAAACGGCACACCGAACTCTTTGGCGGCCTGAGCCGCAAGCATCTCTCCGTTAGCATGCTGCATCCCAGTCAAACCCGTAGGCGCCAAAGCCACAGGCATGGTGACCGGTTGACCTAACAGGGTCGATTTGACCGAACGATGCTCAATATCCACCGCCACACGTTGCTTAAACAACAAGCGCTGCAAATCTGTCTCGTTGGCCTGATACGTGCTTTCTGTCCAGGAACCGGAGTCCACATAGTCATAAAACATTTTAGGAACACGACGACGCGCAATGCGCTGAAAATCAGCAATATGTGTGACTTTATTTAAATGACTCACCCTTCTCTCCCAACGGCTCATTGATTGTTTTTTTTACGCATTAAAGCATGGACCCAACCACTGTCCATGCTTTAAGACCAGACCTTGTCGATCTAAAAAGCCCCAGACCTCGCTAGGCTGACATGTTGTCTTAGCCTCTATCTGGCGTAGACACAAGCCGCCTAGAACGAGTGGAATGAGGGGCTTAGATAGCAATCAAGTATTATTCCGGTTTAATACCTAAGGTCGGCATGAGCTCAGTATAAACCTGAATGTTGCGTTCAATGCTGGCACGAATCTCTTCGGGTGTGTTATCTACAGAAATCAAACCACGTGCTTTGAACGATTCTTTGATTTTAGGTGCTTGAACCGCCTTCGTCACGGCACGGTGAATTTCCATCACCGTGGCATCAGAGGTCGTCATTCACCGTGCCGTGACGAAGGCGGTTCAAGCACCTAAAATCAAAGAATCGTTCAAAGCACGTGGTTTGATTTCTGTAGATAACACACCCGAAG
>DUNB01000006.1 GCA_012839585.1 Alcaligenaceae bacterium
ACGCAGTGGACGGGCGGCCCAATAGAATGCCTTGAAAACATCAGCCATAATGCCGAAATAAAACACAAACATGTGGGACACGATCAGAGGCACACCTAGCTTTAACAAAATAGGTGCGGCCAATGAGCTGGTAATAATGTAGTTGGGAATCGTCGGGATCCCCATCCCTAAGACCAAACACGTGATCATGGTCAGGAATAAGGCCAGGAATAAATTATCCTCGCCGATCGCAATCACTTGTCCACCAAACTCTGCCGCCACCCCTGTGAGGTTAATAATCCCAATAATTACACCGACTAACGCACACGCCACCGCCACGGGTAAAGCGTGTCTGGCGCCATCGGCTAAAGAGTTCAACGCCTCTTTAAGCACAGGCTCTCGTTGATTACGCATGAGTAGAAAGGCAATTAGCACAGCAATAATGACGAAAAAACTGATCACCCCGAACTCTAAAAAGCCAGTACACGCCAAACCCAAAAGTACCCAGAACAAGTAACGCATGGTGTTGTTACTCGCGCCGGAGATGGTGGCGGCCCCAAAAATCAAAATCACGGTCAGCCCTAAGCCAACGGTCCCTGAAAACAAGGGGGTATAGCCAGAGAAAAGCAGAGCAACCAAGCCAATTAAGGGGATCAGCAAATACCAACGTTCGCGCAATGCCGTCCAGGGGTTAGGACATTCGGATTTAGGTAGTCCGTCTAAACCTTTACGACCTGCCTCTAGGTGCACGGTCCAAAACACAGTGAAGAAATACAAAATAGCGGGAATAATCGCTGCTTTGACGATCTCGATGTACTGTACGTTAATCGTCTCTGCCATGATAAAGGCCACCGCCCCCATCACGGGCGGCATGATTTGCCCTCCCATACTAGAGGTGGCTTCAACCCCTCCAGCAAACGACGACGAATATCCAAAACGCTTCATGAGCGGAATAGTGAACTGTCCCGTAGTCACCACATTGGCCACTCCGGAGCCATTAATGGTTCCCATTAAGCCGGAGCTGACCACAGACACCTTTGCCGGACCACCTCGACTATGGCCCACCGTGCCCATCGCAAAATCACTAAACAAAGTGATCATACCGGCACGCTCTAAGAACGAGCCAAACAGGATAAATAGGAAAATATAAGTAGACGACACATAAGTCGGCGTGCCGTAAATGCCTTCGGTACCAAAACCCAAGGTGCCCACGATTTGATCAAAACCATAGCCCCTGTGCATCAATGGACCAGGCAGATATTCTCCAAACAAACCATAGAGCAAGAACAAAGCACAAATGAAGGGTAAAGCAAAACCCATCATGCGCCGGGTCGCCTCGAAGACCAAAGCGATCAAGACAATGCCCACCACCATATCGGTTTGGGTCATTTCCCCGGCGCGGGCAGTTAGGTCTGATTCGAAGACCCAATGATAGAAACTCAATGCAAAACCGGTTAAACCAACCAACCAGCCCAGCCAAGGCAAACGGTATCCAAAAAAGCGGGGAAATAAGGTAAACACCATCAACATAACAAAGCCCACATGTAGAGCCCGAACGACTTGGCTAGACATGGGGCTAAATGCGGCGGTGTAAATCTGAAAAGCAGAAAACAGAACTGCTACCCAAAATATTGCACGCGGTAAGGTATCTACGGGCTTTTCTTGGTCTAGACTCATGAGCTACGCATCCTAAACAACACCATAAAACAACGGTTGAGACCTAGATCCCAACCGTTGTACTACAACGATCAGTACCAAAAAAACTTATTTGATAATGCCTTTTTCTTTGTAATAACGCTCTGCGCCAGGGTGAATCGGCACAGGCATACCTTTAACAGCATTTTCTATTTTTATGGCCTTAGCCGCGTTATGAGAAGACTGCAACACATCCAAGTGCTCATACAACACTTTGGTCATTTCATAGGCTAAGTCATCGGAGACGCCAGAGTGTGTGACCAAAAAGTTAGGAATCGCTGCGGTAGGAAGGTCTTCGGTTTGACCGGCATAGGTATTTGCTGGGATCACAGCGGGTTGATAAGCGGCATCGCCCACTTTTTCGACCACCTCTTTAGGCACAGGCACCACGACGATTTTCACTGAGGTAGCTAAGTCTCGAATAGAGGAAACACCCAAACCTGCTGATTGCAGGGTCGCATCGAGTTGGCGGTTTTTCATCAGTTCGACGGATTCGCCAAAGGGTAAGTATTCAACCTTGCTGAAGTCGTCATAGCTCAGGCCTGCCGCCTTAAAAATGGCTCTGGCGTTTAGCTCTGTGCCTGAGCGCGCGGCCCCAACAGAAATGCGTTTGCCTTTGAGGTCCTCGATAGAGTTAATCCCCGATTCTGCGTTGGCTACGATTTGAATGTAGTTATTATAGGTAGCCGATAAGCCGCGTAGCTTGTCTAGTTTTTGAGTAAAACCGGCCTCTTCGTTGCCGTTCCAAGCATCCGAAACCGAATCAGCCAAAGCCCATGCGAGCTCACCACGGCCGGCTTGAAGTAAGTTCATGTTTTCAGCAGATGCCTTTGTTACCTGGGCAGTGGCCTTGACGCCTGGGATTTCCTGAGCGTAAAGCTGTGACAAAGCCACCCCTAATGGGTAATAAACCCCACTTTGACCACCGGTTAACACGTTAACAAACTGAGCCTTCTGGGCCAAAACCGGGCCAGAGAAAGCGGCTACAGCGGTAACCGCAGTGACCGCCGCGGTGGCAATCCATTTTTTCATTCGCATAAATGTCTCCTAGGGCAACAATTAATCATTGCATATTCCATGCAATATCAGATCAGCATAAAAAAACACGGTATATCAAGCACATACTATAGTTAAAATCACGTAACACTTATCTATACCTGCTGGATACACCGTATTTTTCATTTATTTTTAGTAAATCAATCATTCGATTAATTCTATTTTTCTACACATGCTATACCTTGCCCTCAAAGCTTTGCCTGCACAAGCAGGGATTTCCCTCGACGTAATCGCTCTACTTTCCCCTAACTAACAAACACCCTTAGTTTCACCATAATAAAAAAAGAGAAATAAGCGCGAGTCTCATAGTCCTCGTTATACTTAAGCCCTATAGTCCAATTGAATTCATTATCTATGGTTTTGCCCATTCCACAGCTGCAGCGCTTTATCTATAGTCACTACCTCTTGGGTGGACTACGCCAGTCCATTGGTGTTTTATTACCTGTGGCTCTGCTGGGAGGGATTTTTAAACTATACGGTATAGGGGTCATCGCCTCGATGGGCGCTCTATGCGTCGCCATTGTGGATCAACCAGGTGGACCAAGACGTTACCGAAGCAATGAAATGCTAGGGGCCGCAGCCCTAGGGACCTTCACCGCCTTTATCACAGGCCTGAGCTCCAGCACCCCTCTACTTATCTGGATCCTCGTCCCTTTGCTCAGCTTTTTCTACTCTATGCTGAATGTCTTTGGCAAACGAGGCGGCTTGATCGGATTTGCTTGTTTATTGCTGATGGCGCTGACTCTGCGCTTTCCAATGAGCCCGAACGAGGTTTTGCTCCATACCTTGTACTCAGGTGGTGGTGCTCTCTTTTATTTTGCTTTTAGCACCTTGTTTCGTCAGGTTCTTTTATACAGAGAGGAACGACGAACCTTGTCGGTCGCTTTATTCGCTACCGCTGAATACATGGTCCGACGTTCTCGTTTTTATGATGCTGAAACCGATTTAGACGATAACTACCGGAACTTGATTCGGCAACAAGCAGATATGACTGAGGCGCATCAAGCAGCCCGAGACATGGTATTAAGAGAGCTTCCCAAAGGTGGCGATGGCCATGCTGAGACGCACCGTCTCGCTCTGCTCAGTCTTTTCGTCAACATGGTTAGCCTACTGGACTCTCTGGTTGCTACCCATACAGACTACGCCAATTTGCGTCGTCGTATGGCACACAGTGATTTCATGCTCTTTGCGCGTGATGCGCTCTTTAAGATGGCTACCAATGTGGGGCATATTGCACTTAACGTCTCCAGACACAAAAAAACCAAATCCAAGCAAAGCGTTAAGGCCGAATTGCGCGCTATGGAATATGAGCTAGAACGCTATAAGCGCAGTGGACTGAATACCTCTGAACCTGAAATCTATGCTTTATTGGTCCAGATTTTGCGACGTTTACGCAATGCACAAAAGACTATTGAGCATATGGCAGCCCAAACCCGCAGCCCTACCAATGATCTGCCTTTAGACCAGTATCTTGATAAATCATTAAGCCGGTTTTTATCACGTGAGGACATCCGTCTGGGTATGTTCACCAGCAACTTGCGTTGGAGCTCTTCGCATTTTCGTTATGCCGTTCGCGTTAGCTGTGCCACCTTGCTGGGCTTAACCGTACCCACCATCGTCTCCTACTTTTCTCCAGACATAGAGGTTCTAAGCGCGCTTACCTCTTATAGTCATTGGATTATCTTGACCTCCTTGGTCATTATGAAGCCCGGCTTTGCTCTCACCAGGCAGCGTAACAGTTGGCGCTTAAGCGGTACCGTTTTGGGTTGCGCTTTAACTTTTTTATTATTTAAATTTACAGATCAAAAAGAAATTTATTTATCTTTTATGTTATTTGCTTATGTTTTAGGCAATAGCCTAGTGCAAATAAACTTTATGCTATCCGCTGTATTTAATACTATATTTGTTCTTGTTTCTTTCCATTTTTTACATGTAGGCGACACCTTTGTTATTGGCGAGCGCTTAATTGATACCATTATTGGTAGCGTGATTGCATTAGTTTGCAGTTATATTCTGCCCAAATGGGAGTCAAGCTCCATGAGCCTTTTTGCCAAAGAGGCTCTGATCGCAAATAGGAACTATTTACAAACGGGCTTGCACTATGCTGCCCTCAATCGTCAACATAATGCGGCTACGACGCCTACCGATGCCAACACTCGAGCACTCGCTTTAAGCCCCGAGCAATTCACTCAGTTAGAGCGCGATCTCAGCGATGCCGATACGCAATGGCAGCTCGCCAGACGTAATGTCAACGTGTTGTTTAGTAACTTTGCCTCTGGCTTTTATCGAATGATGAATGAGCCGGTCAGCCGGCAATACAACGTAGCTCTGTTAAATAACCTCATCATTCAAAATCACGTATTAGCCT
>DUNB01000094.1 GCA_012839585.1 Alcaligenaceae bacterium
AGGGGTGATGGGAACCTATTTAGATGCCATAGAACCGAATAATCAGTGCTAGCGCATTCGCCGAGAACATCGGCACATCGCCCGCTTCCTCTTCGAGAATAATCTGCAACAAGACACTACGAGTAATGTCCTCACCGGATTTGGCATCGACGACTTGCAAAGTTTCGTTCGCCAGTACGAGTTGTTTTACATCCGCAAGCGTAATGTAAGCACTGGTTTGGGTATCGTACAAACGCCGATTGGGGTATTTTTTAATCAGTCGAGCTGTGTCTGGTGTGTTTTCTTGTGTCATAGTTTACATCAAATGAGTCTAGCTAAATCGCAATCCGCGTTTAGCTCATGTGCAAGCCGCCGTTGACGGAAAAGTCGCCACCAGTAGCAAATCCCGCATCATCTGACGCGAGCCACGCTACCATCGAAGCAATTTCCTCGGGCTCACCTAAGCGACGTACCGGGATCGTAGCTACGATTTTTTCCAATATATCTTCACGGATGGCGCGCACCATATCAGTGCCGATATAACCCGGTGATACGGTATTAACGGTCACCCCTTTAGAGGCGAGTTCTTGGGCCAAGGCTTTGGTGAAGCCATGCATCCCAGCTTTAGCAGTGGAGTAGTTGGTTTGACCAAACTGACCTTTCTGGCCATTGACCGAGCTAATGTTAATAATACGCCCCCAGCCCTTTTCCGCCATTCCCTCTACGACCTGCTTAGTAACATTAAACAAGCTATTGAGGTTTGTGTCCATCACGGCACGCCAGTCGTCGATGGACATTCTACGAAACTGACCATCACGAGTAATACCTGCATTATTCACTAGAACATCCACGCCACCAAATTGTTCTTTAACTTTGTCAAAAGCGGCCACAGTGGAGTCCCAATCGGTCACATCCGCTGCTGAGGCATGAAACTCAAAGCCTAATGCTTTTTGCTCATCTAGCCATTCTTTAGGATCTCGGTTCGGACTACAGCCAGCTATAACAGTAAAGCCCTGTTTAGCCAATCGTTGGCAGATTGCCGTTCCAATTCCACCCATGCCACCTGTTACATAGGCTATTTTTGCTGTCATATGTATTCTCCTTGCTCACTATTTTGTTGCTTAACAGCAACTCCGCAACGAGCCACTTGAGTGGCTCGTTCAATTTAACTGTCTCGGTATCTGCGTTATAAGACGCCTAGCCTACGAGACGGCTTTTGTTTTTACGTACTGACCTGGCGCGTCTTCTAGGGCTGGGTAGTTTTTATTACCCAAGGTCTTTGGCGCGGCTTTCTTTTTGCCTGCTCGTTTGGCAAGCCATTGACTCCAATCTCCCCACCAACTGCCCTCGTGTTTGGGAGCAGAAGCAAGCCAGTTATCTGCCGCCCCTGGGAAGGTTGCCTTGGTCTCTGTATCGTAGGCCCAATAGTGACGTTTATTGTGTGCAGGTGGATTAATTACACCAGCAATATGCCCCGACGCACCCAGTACAAAGCGCTCGGCACCGGACAAAATCCCCGAGCTAGCATAAGCAGTACGCCACGGCACAATATGATCATCAATAGAGGCATACATATACACCGGCATATCTAAGTTGCTGAAATCAATGGGTGTCCCATCCACCTTAACTTTCCCAGGAACCTGCAGGTTGTTTTCCAAATACGTATTACGGAAATACCAGGTAAAAAACGGCGCGGGCAAGTTGGTGCTATCCGCATTCCAATACAAAATATCAAACGCCGATGGGGTCTCGCCTTTGAGGTAGTTACTGGTGACGTAATTCCAAACCAACTCTGATGGGCGTAAGAATGAAAACGTAGTGGCCAGATCGGAAGCCTGCATCAGTTTGTTTGCACCAGAAAGCTGCCACTCTCTGAGTAGAGCTGATGCCTCATCCACAAACACACGCATAATGCCCACATCGTGAAAGTCCAGCATTGACGTCAATAGGGTCATGCTATTAGCAATGGACTCGCCTCTGGCTTTAGCTAGACTCAGTGCAGAGGCCAGCAGGGTGCCGCCCACACAAAAGCCCAACGTATTCAGTTGTTTTGATCCGCTGATGTCTTGGACGACTTTGATCGCCTGCAAAATGCCGTGATCTAGGTAATCGCCCCAGCTGGCATCCAAAATGCCGTCATCATCGTTCGGTAAGGGGTTGCGCCATGAAACCAAAAACACCTGCATGCCTTGTTCTACGGCATAACGCACAAAAGAGTTTTCTTGTTGTAAATCTAGAATGTAGTATTTATTGATATTAGGTGGCACGATAAATAAGGGGATTTCGTGCACAGAGGCTTGTTGTGGCTGGTATTGAATTAATTGCAACAGCTCATTTTGATAAACCACTTTGCCCGGTGTAACGGCTAAATTTTCACCAACGGCAAACTTGGACTCATCGGTTTGTTGCATGCGCCCTTTTTGCGCATCGAGCAAAAAGTTTTGTGCGCCTTGCAGTAAGCTTTGCCCTTTAGTTTCCACTGCTTTTTGCAAAACATCTGGGTTGGTTACTAAGTAGTTAGCCGGGCAAAGCGCCTCGGCCCATTGCATTGCAGCAAAGGCTAAACGCTCTTGGATTTGAGGGCTATCGCTGACCGTATGTGCTAGACGCTCTAACGTATTCGCATACAACTGCCATACGTGTGCATTCAATAAGGCCTGCTGATTTTGTTCCCAAGCCTCGCCACGAAAACGTCGGTTACGAGGAGGCTGCAGCTCGCCTTTTTGTGCTTGTACATTTAGCTCTTGCCAAGAGCGCAAGAACTCTTGCTGAATTTCAGCCACCTGTTCTTTATTAATCAAAGAAGGAAGCTGCCATGCGTTAGCGTTCAAATAATTCACCTAAGCACCCTAAAAAATGAATAAACAATACAAATCTTTAGCTACACAACAATACGTTTTTTCTTACACCTATTCTCTTTTTTTTATTCTCTATAATAATACTATACACAATACAAGAATGTTTGTGTAATCCCCCCTCAAAACCACAGAGGCTATTTGTAGAAAATTCCATTAATATGAATTCAAGGAGTTTTCTATGCGTA
>DUNB01000157.1 GCA_012839585.1 Alcaligenaceae bacterium
TCGCTCCTATCGCTATGGAAGAAGGTCTACGTTTCGCGATTCGCGAAGGTGGCCGTACCGTTGGCGCTGGCGTGGTAGCTAAAATTATTAAATAGTAGTTGCTTTAAAGTGCAAAAGAGTCTATACTGGCTTTTTTGCACTTAATGCGCAGATGTGGTATTGTTGACATCTGCTTTAAGGTCTAGGGGTATAGCTCAATTGGCAGAGCGTCGGTCTCCAAAACCGAAGGTTGAGGGTTCGATTCCTTCTGCCCCTGCCACTCAGTCAATCGTCACTGTCGTGACGTCCTATCGTCGGATTTATGTCGAATACCAACGTTGAAACCGTTAACCGAGGCCCGGATCGCGTAAAATTGGGTCTGGCAATCTTTGTGCTTGCCGCAGGAATTGTTGGTTACTCTATGCTCGAAACCCAACCCGGAATTGTCCGGGTAGGCGTGTTTCTGGCGTCTGTGGTTATTGCCGCCCTAATTGTTTGGACCTCGCATACAGGTAAACGTGCTGTTGGCTATATCAAAGACTCGTACACCGAGGTAAAGCGCGTTCACTGGCCAAGCCGTAAAGAAACAACTCAAATGACAGCGATTGTCTTTGCGTTCGTAACGGTAATGGCTATTTTGCTGTGGTTTATCGACAAGGGACTAGAGTGGGTTATCTATGGCCTCTTGTTAGGCTGGAAATAAAGGGCACACATGAGCAAACGCTGGTATGTCGTACACGTTTATTCCGGAATGGAAAAAAGCGTGCAAAGGGCTTTAATCGAGCGCATTGAGCGTGCCGAATTGCAAGACTCTTTTGGGCAGATCTTAATCCCATCCGAAGAAGTCGTCGAAGTAAAAAACGGCAAAAAGTCCATTTCACAGCGCCGAATTTTTCCAGGTTACGTATTAGTTGAAATGGATTTGACTGACGAAACTTGGCACTTAGTACGTAGTACAAGTCGTGTTACCGGGTTTTTGGGTGGTTCTGGTAATCGTCCAACACCTATTTCTCAGCGCGAAGTTGATGAAATTCTCTCCCAAATGGAAGAGGGCACTGAGAAACCCCGTCCTAAAATTCTGTTCGAGGTGGGTGAAATGGTCCGCGTTAAAGAAGGCCCATTTGCAGACTTTAACGGTAACATCGAAGAAGTTAATTACGAAAAATCTAAGGTTCGTGTTTCTGTGACTATTTTTGGTCGCTCCACACCTGTAGAACTCGATTTTGATCAGGTCGAAAAGACCTAGTTTATTAACCCCCGGGGAGCTCGTGCTTTTATTTACACATAAATAAAACGCAGCGTTTACCCGCAAGGAGTCATCATCATGGCGAAGAAAATCGTCGGTTTTATCAAGCTGCAAGTTCCAGCTGGTAAAGCTAACCCTTCCCCACCCATTGGTCCAGCATTGGGTCAACGTGGTCTAAACATCATGGAATTCTGTAAAGCGTTCAATGCCCAAACACAAGGCATGGAACCCGGCTTACCTATTCCTGTTGTTATTACTGCTTATGCTGATAAAAGTTTCACTTTTATCATGAAAACACCACCTGCGACTATTCTGATCAAGAAAGCCGTAGGTCTAAAAAGCGGTTCTGCACGTCCTAACTTGGATAAAGTTGGCACATTGACACGCGCTCAAGCAGAAGAAATCGCCAAAACCAAAGAACCCGACCTAACTGCAGCTGATATGGATGCAGCGGTTCGTACAATTGCTGGTACTGCTCGCAGTATGGGCGTTAACGTTGAAGGGGTTTAATAGTCATGGCTAAATTGAGCAAACGTGCAGCAGCTATTGCCGCTAAAATCGATCGTAATGCATTGTACCCAGTCACTGAAGCGCTAACTCTTGTAAAAGAGACCGCTACAGCTAAATTCGACGAGTCCATCGACATCGCTGTACAGCTAGGTGTTGATCCACGTAAATCCGACCAATTGGTTCGTGGTTCCGTGGTTCTACCAGCCGGTACAGGTAAATCGGTACGTGTGGCTGTTTTCGCCCAAGGCGACAAAGCCGAAGAAGCTCGTGCTGCTGGTGCCGATATCGTCGGTATGGAAGATCTAGCTGATCAGATCAAAGCCGGTCAAATGGACTTTGATGTTGTGATCGCATCCCCAGACACAATGCGTGTAGTTGGTACTTTAGGTCAGATCCTAGGTCCACGTGGCTTAATGCCTAACCCTAAAGTTGGCACAGTAACTCCTGATGTTGTTACTGCTATCAACAACGCAAAAGCTGGTCAAGTGCAGTACCGTACAGATAAAGCCGGTATCATCCACGCTACTATCGGTCGTGCTTCATTTAACGTAGAACAGCTACAAGAAAACTTGCTTGCTTTGGTTGATGCTTTGAACAAAGCTCGTCCAGCTGCAGCTAAAGGCGTTTACATGCGTAAAGTTGCTGTATCCTCCACCATGGGTGGCGGTGCGCGTGTAGACATCGCTTCTTTACAAGCTTAATTGTAAAGACTTTTAAAAGTTACTTTGGGCCGCAGCACGTATTTATGTGCTGCTGCTGTCAAAGACCGTTGGAGACCCTCTCTTAATGCCTTTTGGGCCACTTAGAGAAAGTCTTAATCAAAACCAACTTCGGTTTTATCCAGCGTAGACGGCGCCCAGGAAGATTTTCTTTCCAGAATCTCGACCAGGTGCGCCGCATTCGGTTGATGTGGGGAATAAACCCTACATCTATGAAAGGAGTGTTCAACCGTGAGTCTCAATCGTCAAGAGAAAGCGTTAGTTATCGAAGAGGTTGCTGGTCAAGTTGCCACAGCTCAATCGATCGTTATCGCTGAATATCGTGGTTTGGACGTGGCCTCCGTTACCGTATTGCGCAAACAAGCGCGTGAGTCGGGCGTGTATTTACGTGTTCTTAAAAACACGTTAGTTCGTCGTGCTATTGCAGACACTTCTTTTGAAGGCTTATCAGATCAACTTGTTGGTCCTTTGATGTATGCCGTCAGCGAAGACCCTGTAGCAGCCGCGAAAACCATGGCTGATTTCGCTAAAACCAACCCCAACTTGGTCATCAAAGGCGGCGCTATGCCAAATAGCCTTCTTGACGAAGCTGGCGTCAAAGCGTTGGCATCTATGCCTTCCCGCGACGAGCTATTGGCGAAATTGCTTGGCACTATGCAAGCTCCTATTGCGCAGTTTGTGCGTACGCTTAACGAAGTACCAACTAAATTTGTACGTGGCTTGGCTGCGGTACGCGATCAAAAAGAAAGCGCGTAATTACAAATTTATAGGTGATTCGTTGTATCGGGCACCATTCCCAAACCTGGCCTAATTATTTTATTATCTGGAACTGAAAATGACTAAAGATCAAATCCTAGAAGCTATCGCTAGCATGACTGTGCTAGAGCTATCCGAACTAATCACAGAAATGGAAGACAAGTTCGGCGTTTCCGCTGCTGCTGCCGCTGTTGCTGTTGCTGCTCCTGGCGCTGCTGCCGGTGCTGCTGCCGCTGAAGAAAAAACAGAGTTCACTGTTCACCTAGCTAGCGTTGGCGACAAAAAAGTTAACGTAATTAAAGCTGTTCGTGAAATCACTGGTCTAGGCTTGAAAGAAGCTAAAGATCTAGTTGACGGCGCACCTAAAGACGTTAAAGAAGGCGTTTCTAAAGACGAAGCCGAAGAAGCCAAGAAAAAGCTTGAAGAAGCTGGCGCAACTGTCGAGCTTAAATAATCTCGATTCGATTGCCCGGGAAGCGCTTTTAGGCCTTCCCGGGCTTTTGCGTCTCAAGAAAACCCCTTGATTTATAATGGTTTTTATATTATGAGTCGGGTTTTCTAGAGTCGTAAACCGGGGTCGTGGTTGACGGCCCGTGTAACCCTTGAGTCGGAGTGCTCATGCCTTATTCGTACACCGAAAAAAAGCGCATACGCAAGAGCTTCGCCAAACGTGAAGACGTACAGCAGGTTCCTTATCTTTTGGCAACGCAGCTGGAGTCTTTCCGGACGTTTCTACAACGAGACGTTTTACCTTCGGAACGCAAAAACGAAGGTCTGCAAGAAGCTTTTAATTCCATTTTCCCTATTGTAAGTCATAACCAAATGGCACGGCTAGAGTTTGTTAGCTACGTGCTAGGTGAGCCTGTATTTGACGTCAAAGAATGTCAGATGCGTGGCCTTACATACGCTTCACCTTTGCGTGCCAAGGTGCGTTTGGTCCTAATGGACCGCGAGGTAAGCAAACCTACCGTCAAGGAAGTCAAAGAACAAGAAGTCTATATGGGCGAAATGCCGCTCATGACAGAAAATGGTTCTTTTGTCATCAACGGTACTGAGCGTGTGATTGTATCCCAATTACACCGTTCACCTGGTGTGTTCTTTGAACACGACCGTGGTAAAACGCACAGCTCTGGGAAACTGTTATTTTCTGCGCGCGTAATCCCTTACCGTGGCTCGTGGCTCGATTTCGAGTTCGATCCTAAAGACATTTTATTCTTCCGTATCGACCGTCGTCGTAAGATGCCTGTATCCATCTTACTAAAAGCGATTGGTATGAGCGCCGAAGCCATTTTGGCTCACTTCTTTGAGTTCGATCATATCGACCTCGAAGAGGACGGCGGCCGTCTGCAGCTTGTGTCCAAGCGCTGGCGCGGAGAAGTCGCGCGCTTTGATATCAAAGACCGCGATGGCAATGTGATTGTTGAAAAAGACAAACGCATCAATGCCCGTCATATTCGTCTACTAGACGAAGCCAAAATCGATTACATCTCGATCCCAGAGGATTCCTTGGTGGGTCGTACCTTAGCTAAAGATGTAGTGAATCCCGATACCGGCGAAGTCATTGCTAAAGCTAACGATGAAATCACAGAGACCATGTTGGTCGAAATGCGCGCAGCTAACATCCGCGAAATCGAAACCCTCTACATTAACGAGTTAGATCAGGGTGGGTATATTTCGTTGACGCTACGCACTGACGATACGGCAGATCAAATGGCCGCACGCGTAGCGATTTATCGCATGATGCGCCCAGGTGAGCCTCCTACCGAAGAAGCTGTAGAGGCGTTGTTTCAGCGCTTGTTCTATAGCGAAGAGACCTACGATCTTTCCCGCGTTGGCCGCATGAAGGTTAATAGCCGTTTGGGCCGTGGTGATGATATTACAGGTCCTATGACCCTGACTGACGAAGACATCGTAGATACGATTAAAGTCTTGGTTGACCTACGTAATGGTAAAGGTCTGATTGACGATATTGACCACTTAGGTAATCGTCGTGTTCGCTGTGTGGGTGAATTGGCTGAAAACCAATTCCGTGCTGGTTTAGTTCGTGTAGAGCGCGCTGTCAAAGAGCGTCTAGGTCAAGCCGAAAGCGAAAACCTAATGCCTCACGACTTAATCAACTCACGTCCTATTTCTGCGGCAGTTAAAGAGTTCTTTGGCTCTAGCCAGCTATCGCAGTTTATGGACCAAACCAACCCCTTGTCTGAAATCACGCACAAACGTCGTGTATCGGCCTTAGGTCCAGGTGGTTTGACTCGTGAACGCGCTGGTTTTGAGGTTCGAGATGTACACCCAACGCACTACGGTCGTGTGTGTCCTATCGAAACCCCTGAAGGTCCAAACATTGGGTTAATTAACTCAATGGCGTTGTATGCTCGCTTGAACGAGTACGGTTTCTTAGAAACCCCATACCGTAAAGTAGAGAACAACCAGGTTACCGAAGAAATCGTTTACTTGTCCGCCATCGAAGAAAGCCACTACATCATTGCTCAGGCTAACGCCGAGCTAGATGAAACTGGCCGCTTTGTTGATGAACTTGTTGCGTGTCGCGAAGCTGGCGAAACCTTAATGACCTCGCCTGATAACGTACATTACATGGACGTGGCGCCTTCACAGATTGTGTCGGTAGCGGCTTCGTTGATTCCGTTCCTAGAGCATGATGATGCTAACCGTGCTTTGATGGGTGCCAACATGCAGCGTCAAGCTGTACCGTGTTTGCGTCCTGAAAAACCATTGGTTGGTACAGGTATTGAGCGTACGGTAGCCGTTGACTCGGGTACTACTGTTCAAGCCCGTCGTGGTGGTGTGGTCGATCATGTAGACGCTGACCGCGTGGTTATTCGTGTTAATGATGACGAAAACGTAGCGGGTGAGGTTGGTGTTGATATTTACAACCTCATCAAATACACACGTTCTAACCAAAACACCAACATTAACCAACGTCCTATCGTAAAACGTGGTGACTTGGTGGCTCGTGGTGATGTGTTGGCTGATGGTGCATCGACTGACTTGGGTGAATTGGCCCTTGGTCAGAACATGATGATCGCCTTTATGCCATGGAATGGTTACAACTTTGAGGATTCGATCTTAATCTCCGAAAAAGTTGTGGCTGACGATCGCTACACTTCGATTCACATCGAAGAACTAACCGTAGTGGCTCGTGACACCAAACTAGGTGCCGAGGAAATCACACGCGATATTAGCAACCTGTCTGAAACACAATTAAACCGTCTGGATGATTCCGGTATTGTTTACATTGGTGCAGAGGTTCGTGCTGATGACGTATTGGTTGGTAAAGTTACACCAAAAGGCGAAACCCAATTAACTCCCGAAGAGAAACTACTTCGTGCGATTTTTGGTGAAAAAGCCTCTGACGTTAAAGATACTTCTTTGCGCGTGCCTTCGGGTATGGTGGGGACGGTTATCGACGTTCAGGTCTTCACTCGTGAAGGCATCGAGCGTGATAAACGTGCACAATCCATTATCGATGATGAGCTACGTCGTTACCGCCAAGACTTAAATGACCAATTGCGCATCGTAGAAGATGACGCCTTTGATCGTATTGCTAAGTTCTTGGATGGCAAAGTCGTTAACGGTGGTCCACGTCGCTTGCCTAAAGGCTCCGAGGTGACTGCTGAATACCTCAAAGACCTAGAAGATCGCTGGCAGTGGTTTGATATTCGCTTAGCTGACGAAGAGCACGCCTTAGTTCTAGAGCAAACTAAAGATTCGCTCGAACAAAAGCGTCACCAATTTGATTTGGCCTTCGAAGAAAAGCGTAAAAAACTCACCCAAGGTGATGAGTTGCCTCCTGGCGTACTGAAAATGGTCAAGGTTTACTTGGCTGTTAAACGTCGCTTACAGCCTGGTGATAAGATGGCTGGCCGTCACGGTAACAAAGGTGTGGTATCTCGCATTACACCTATCGAAGACATGCCGCACATGGCTGATGGTACCCCTGTGGACATCGTTCTTAACCCGCTAGGCGTTCCTTCTCGAATGAACGTGGGTCAGGTACTAGAGGTTCACTTAGGTTGGGCTGCCAAAGGTATCGGTCATCGCATTAACGAGATGCTCGAGAAAGAAAAAGGCGCTCAAGTGGCTGAGATCCGCGAATACTTAGATCGCGTGTATAACACCACTGGTCAAAAAGCCGATATCAACGGTCTAACTGACAATGAGATCCTTGAGATGGCACAAAACCTACGCGAAGGCTTGCCGTTGGCAACCCCCGTGTTTGATGGTGCTACCGAAGAGGAAATCAAGGTAATGCTGCAACTCGCATACCCTGAAGAGATTGCGGAAAAACTAGAACTGACTAACGACAACACACAGATTGCGTTGTACGACGGTCGCACCGGTGAAAAATTCGAGCGCCCCGTTACCGTTGGTTATATGCACTTCTTGAAACTCCACCACTTAGTGGATGACAAGATGCACGCACGTTCTACCGGTCCGTACTCGCTCGTTACACAGCAGCCGCTGGGTGGTAAAGCGCAGTTTGGTGGTCAGCGTTTCGGTGAGATGGAGGTCTGGGCTCTAGAAGCTTACGGCGCCGCTTACACGCTACAAGAGATGCTCACAGTTAAGTCTGATGACATTGCTGGTCGTACCAAAGTTTATGAGAACATCGTCAAGGGTGATCACGTCATTGATGCTGGCATGCCAGAATCCTTTAACGTATTGGTCAAAGAAATTCGATCCCTGTCCCTTGACATGGATTTGGAGCGTAAATAATGAAAGCTCTATTAAATCTCTTTAAGCAAGTGAATGAGGAAGAGCAGTTTGATGCGATTCGCATTGGAATTGCTTCTCCTGAGAAAATTCGTTCATGGTCTTTTGGTGAGGTTCGCAAACCTGAGACCATTAACTACCGCACGTTTAAACCCGAGCGCGATGGTCTGTTTTGTGCCAAGATTTTTGGTCCAACCAAAGACTACGAGTGCTTGTGCGGTAAATACAAACGCTTAAAGCATCGCGGTGTAATCTGCGAAAAATGTGGTGTAGAGGTTACCGTTTCTAAAGTTCGCCGTGAACGCATGGCGCACATTGAATTGGCATGTCCTGTTGCCCACATTTGGTTTTTGAAAAGCTTGCCATCCCGTTTAGGTATGGTGTTGGATATGACATTGCGTGACATCGAACGCGTGTTGTATTTCGAAGCTTGGTGTGTGATTGATCCAGGTATGACGCCGCTAAAACGCGGTCAGATCATGTCTGATGACGATTACATGACAAAAACCGACGAATACGGTGATGACTTCCACGCCCTGATGGGCGCGGAAGCGGTACGTGAATTATTGCGCACCATCGACATCGATCGCGAAGTTGAAACACTACGTGCCGAGCTTAAAGCCACCGGTTCTGATGCCAAGATCAAGAAAATCTCCAAGCGCTTAAAAGTGCTTGAGGGTTTCCAAAAATCCGGCATCAAACCAGATTGGATGATTCTAGAGGTACTACCTGTACTACCTCCAGAGCTACGTCCTTTGGTACCACTAGACGGTGGTCGCTTTGCTACGTCTGATCTAAACGACTTATATCGTCGTGTGATCAACCGTAATAACCGTTTAAAACGCTTGTTAGAGCTTAAAGCTCCTGACATTATCTTGCGCAACGAAAAACGTATGCTGCAAGAGTCCGTTGATTCCTTATTGGATAACGGTCGTCGTGGTAAAGCCATGACAGGCGCAAACAAACGTCAACTGAAATCCTTGGCCGATATGATCAAGGGTAAAAGTGGTCGTTTCCGTCAGAACTTGTTGGGTAAACGTGTTGACTACTCCGGTCGCTCTGTGATCGTGGTGGGTCCTCAGTTGAAACTACACGAGTGTGGTTTGCCCAAACTGATGGCGCTAGAACTCTTTAAACCGTTCATTTTCAACCGTTTGGAAATGATGGGTTTGGCGACAACGATTAAAGCCGCCAAAAAACTAGTTGAAAATCAAGAGCCTGTAGTTTGGGATATTCTCGAAGAAGTGATTCGCGAACACCCCGTTATGCTTAACCGTGCACCAACATTGCACCGTTTAGGTATTCAGGCGTTCGAGCCCGTGCTAATTGAAGGTAAAGCCATTCAATTACACCCGCTCGTGTGTGCTGCGTTTAACGCTGACTTTGACGGTGACCAAATGGCGGTACACGTACCGTTGTCCCTCGAAGCTCAGCTAGAGGCACGCACCTTGATGTTGGCTTCTAATAACGTGCTGTTCCCCGCAAACGGCGAACCCTCTATTGTTCCATCTCAGGATATCGTATTGGGTCTGTACTATGCGACACGCTCCCGTATTAACGGCAAGGGCGAGGGCATGTTCTTTGCTGATGTTAGCGAAGTACAGCGTGCTTATGACAGTCACGAGGTAGAGCTACAAACACGTATTACCGTACGTATTGACGAGTACAGTAAAAACGAAGAAGGCGAATGGGTTGCGAGCAAAAAACGCTTCGAAACAACCGTTGGTCGTGCTTTGTTGTCGGAAATCTTGCCTCATGGCTTGTCCTTCGACCTGTTGAATCAAACACTGAAGAAAAAAGAAATTTCTCGTTTGATTAACCAGTCTTTCCGTCGTTGTGGTCTACGTGCTACGGTGATTTTTGCTGACAAACTCATGCAGTCCGGCTTTAGCTTGGCGACTCGTGGCGGTATTTCTATCGCGATGGGTGACATGCTCGTACCTGATGCCAAAGTGGCTATCTTGGATAAGGCGGCTGATGAGGTCAAAGAAATTGACAAGCAGTATTCCTCTGGTTTGGTAACAGCCCAAGAGCGCTATAACAATGTGGTTGATATCTGGGGTAAAGCCAGTGACCAAGTTGGTAAAGCGATGATGGAATCCTTGGCGACAGAGCCAGTCACAGATCGTCATGGCGAGGAAACTCGTCAAGAGTCCTTTAACTCCATCTACATGATGGCGGACTCCGGTGCTCGAGGTTCTGCTGCTCAGATCCGCCAGTTGGCAGGTATGCGTGGTTTGATGGCCAAGCCTGATGGCTCCATTATTGAAACCCCGATTACCGCTAACTTCCGTGAAGGTCTAAACGTACTTCAGTACTTTATTTCTACTCACGGTGCCCGTAAAGGTTTGGCTGATACGGCGTTGAAAACAGCGAACTCCGGTTACTTAACCCGTCGTCTTGTAGACGTAACACAAGACTTGGTTATTACCGAAGATAACTGTGGCACAACCAGTGGCTACACCATGAAAGCGGTGTTGGATGGCGGTGAGGTGATCGAACCTTTACGCGATCGTATCCTAGGTCGTGTTGCAGCGGTGGATATCATCAATCCTGATACCCAAGAAACCGTTGTACCTGAAGACACTTTATTAGATGAAGACGTTGTTGATTTGATTGAACAACTCGGTATCGATGAGGTGAAAATCCGTACACCATTAACATGTGAAACACGCCATGGTTTGTGTGCTCACTGTTATGGTCGTGACTTAGGTCGCGGGGTATTGGTAAATCGTGGTGAAGCAGTAGGTGTGATTGCTGCTCAGTCCATTGGTGAGCCAGGTACACAGTTAACGATGCGTACGTTCCACATTGGTGGTGCGGCGTCTCGTGCGGCGACAACCAGTACGGTTGAATCCAAAATTGCGGGTCAGGTTGGCTTTGCCTTAGGTTTACGTTATGTGACGAACGCCAAAGGCGAATGTATTGCGATTTCTCGTTCTGGCGAAATCATTATTTATGATGATAATCGTCGTGAGCGTGAGCGTCACAAAATCCCATACGGTGCCACCATTGCAGTCAATGACGGCGAAGACATCAAAGCCGGTCAGCGTATTGCAAGCTGGGATCCACTAACTCGTCCGATTGTGTCTGAGTACACCGGTACGGTTCGCTTCGAAAACATCGAAGAGGGCGTGACCGTTGCTAGCCAGGTTGACGAGGTAACAGGTCTAACCACATTGGTTGTGATTACACCTAAGACCCGTGGCGGCAAAACAGCCACTCGTCCGCAGATCAAACTGTTGAACGAAAAAGGCGAGGAAATCAAGATCGCTGGTACCGATCACATGGTAAATATCTCCTTCCCAGTTGGGGCGTTGATTACTGTGCGTGATGGTCAGCAGGTTTCCGTGGGTGAAATTCTGGCTCGTATTCCACAAGAATCACAGAAAACCCGTGATATTACCGGGGGTCTACCACGAGTTGCTGAGCTATTCGAAGCTCGCTCTCCTAAAGACGCCGGCTTGTTGGCCGAAGTCACCGGTACGGTTTCCTTTGGTAAGGACACAAAAGGTAAGCAACGCTTGGTCATTACGGACCTAGACGGTGTAAGCCATGAGTTCCTCATCCCCAAAGAGAAACAAGTATTGGTTCATGATGGACAGGTTGTGAACAAAGGTGAAACCATTGTTGATGGTCCGCCCGATCCGCATGACATCCTACGCCTCAAAGGCATTGAGCAGTTGGCTAGCTACATTGTCAACGAGGTTCAAGACGTTTACCGTCTACAGGGTGTGAAGATTAACGATAAGCACATTGAGGTTATCGTTCGTCAGATGCTACGTCGTGTGAACATCACGAATGCAGGTGATACCGAGTTCATTACTGGTGAACAGGTAGAACGCTCTGAGCTATTGAATGAAAATGATCGCGTAGAAGGTAAAGGCGAGATCCCAGCTACATACGAAAACGTATTGTTGGGTATTACCAAAGCCTCTCTATCGACAGACTCCTTCATCTCAGCGGCTTCTTTCCAAGAAACCACACGTGTTCTGACTGAAGCAGCCATCATGGGCAAACGTGACGATTTACGTGGTCTAAAAGAAAACGTGATCGTGGGTCGTTTGATTCCTGCTGGTACGGGTATGGCTTATCACCAAGCTCGTCATGAAAAAGAGGTTTTTGAAATGGCCGAGCGACGTGCTGCTCGTGAATTAGAAAACCCATTCATGGAAAGCACACCCTCAAATACAGAGGAAGGCGACGCAGAATAAGTCGATTCTTTTGTGAAACAAAACAGCCCGCTTTATGCGGGCTGTTTTGCGTTTGAAGCAAGTGTGCAGCAAGCTTCGCTATTTAAGGCACATAACCCATTAGGTAGCGCACGTGGTGTGTTTAAACAGAAGAGCTTATTTAACTGTTTTGGGAATGACCTTTTTCACATCAAAACGATAAAACCTTTCTAAAAGGAATGAGGCCCTAACAAAATGGGAAAAAGAGCAGTGCTTAAACTGGCTCTGGGATAGTAGGAAGTTTTATCGTAAAGGTGGTGCCAATGTGCTCTTTGCTGCTGACGTGTATTTGGCCAAAATGGCGCAAAATAACGGTATGCACAAAAGCTAAGCCCAAGCCACTGCCAGTGGGACCATTTTTTTGATCGGTGTGAGCACGTTTAAAGGCTTGAAATATAGTGGGCAGATCTTTTTCCGGTATGCCCCAGCCTTGGTCTTTGATCGTCAAAATAACGTGTTGGGCATCGTGCTGAACTACGCATTGAATCTGCGTGTTTTCTGAGCTGTATTTGATTGCATTATCGACAAGATTAGAAAGCGCTCGTTTTAGTAATGGAGAAAAAGCGTTGACCCAAACTCCATGCTCAGGCTCCTCAAAGAGAACACGGATGTTTTTTGACTGAGCTCTAATCCAAGCATCATCACAGACCTCAACCAAAATGTCATTGAGGAAAACCGGCTCAAACTCGAGCTCCATCGCCTCGACCCGGGCTAAGTCCATAAAATTATCCACGAGCTCTAAGGTGGTGCTCGCGTAGCTTTCTACCCGATTCAGCATATTGTCTGTATCGATTTCTAGGGTCTTATTGCGCCTCATTTCAATCAAAGCGAGTATCGAGTTTTGAGGAGCGCGCATATCATGCGAAATAAAACGTAGCGTTTCTTCACGACGTTGTTGGGCTTCGCGTAAGAGCTCAATGGCCTTGTGTAGATGACTCAAACGCTCAGGCAAAGAACGATGAGTGGAGCTGCCCTCCAAAGATAGGCGTAGGGCCGGATCGTGGGCCCGTAGCTCAGAGATCTCATGGTTGATGTGGCGTAGTACGGTTTCTTGGCTACGCCAGTACCAGACCGGGTAGGACAGCACAGAACCGATGAGGGCGATGGTAGGGGGAACCCAAATGGCTAGCATGTTTAGCAATATCCAATTGCCAACAATGACTATACTCACTACGGCTACGGTACTGATAAGAGCACGTTGTGGCGTGAGGAGTCGTAACACAATGCAGATGAACACCGTGGGTAGCACGCTAAATAGAGCATTAACCCAGACTGGAAACATGCGAATCCAGTTATCGTTTAAGCTGTTTTCCAGCACATTTGCCAGAATTTCTACCCCAGACATACTGGGTAGTTGGCTTGTGGAGAGAGGGGTGGGGTAAAAATCACCCAAGCCACTACTCCATGCGCCGATGAGGACGTAACGGTCTTTGAAAACCTCGGGGGAGATTTTGCCTTCGACCACATCGGAAAAGGAGTAAGTGTCAAAATGTCCCGGTCGTCCTAAAAAAGGAATGAGTCGAGTGGGACCTAAAGGGCTGTTAAGGAGCTGATCTAAAGATGCGGTATCGTTTCCTGCTTTTAATAAAGCGGGCACAAAGTGCAGATAGGGGTCTTCAGGGAAAGAGGTATAAAGCTGACTACGCCGTACAACCCCATCTCGATCTGGGTAGACGTTGATGTAGCCAATGGCCGCAGCGGCTTCGGCCAGAGTCTCTATAGGAGGAATAGTGTAGGACTGATCTTTGCTGAGGATGCTAGGCAAAGCGACGCGGCCATGCGTGGCAATGAAGTAGGCTAAAAAGCTTTCATCTGTGGGATGGCTAGGGTTGTGATCTTGAAAGACAATGTCTAAGCCCACCGCTTTTGCCTGGCCTAAAAAGTCTAAAGCCCGAGCATACTCAACCCGACGCCAGGGCCAATAGCCAACTTTATCGAGACTTTTGTCATCAATAATAATTAAAGAGGTTTGCGTGGGCTTGGCTAGAGAGGGGGCTGTTGAGGATTGAAAGTCGTATATGGTCAGATCTAAGCGTTGTAGACTGAGCTCGTCTCGGAATAACGAAAGCAGGACACAAAAAACAACGAGACAGATGGTTACCCACCACCAATCTCGTTTTATGTGTCCCGCTAATAGTGCTGAGCGCGACGTACCTGTAGGAATAGGGGTTTCCATAGACGCGGTAGAGTTGCTGACTAATACTCATTAAGGAGTATGGCTTGCCCGTCTTGGGAAAGAACCGGATCCCCATTAGAGGAAACCAACACCTCTTGACCTGGGTACGACACAGAGGCATCCAAACCCATGAGCCCATTTTGATCAACAGCTCGTATAAACGCATAGTGCTGGCCTGGGCCTGTAGGGCGTAAATAAGCGGTCAGCTCATCTGCCGCTAAATTAAAGCGACGTACTGCATGTGAGCCTGTTTCATCTAAGGCAATATGAACGACGTAGTGGTCCGCTGAGGTGACGGGTTGTATAGCGGTTTCCCACCCTTTTTTGCCACGTACCGGCTCACTTAGAACGGGGGCTGGTAATAATGGGCTCATGGCATAGGAGCCATCTGCGTGCACCGCAGCGCCTTGTGCTTTATAGAGATTTTGGAATTGAGTCTGCGCGGTATTTAAATGGGCTTGGCCGCTAAGAAGCTCGGTACGAGATAGGGCTTCGTCGGTGTGTACCCGGAGGTTCGTCCCGCGCACGCCTGTGATGCTAAGAGGGGTATGAATTTCAAAGCGGCCTACGCCGGACTGGGCAGGGGCTACACGGCTTTCAACAGAGCCCTGTTCGAGCTCTAAGATAGCGTCGCTAAGACGTGTGCGTTCAAAAGCGTTGAGTTGCTTTATGCGTAAGAGGCTATTGCTAGTTAAGGTGAGCGTGCTCTGGTCCTCTAGACGTAAGGTAGCAAAACCGTTGCTACCAGTACGGATGATGTCCCCAGTTTTCAAGGCATTTTTATGCGCTGCCTTGCCATTGATCCAAACCGGTCCAGTGTAATGGACTAGAGCGGCCTCGGTGGCCACGACGGGGATCATGGAAAATGGTATTTTTATCTGCTTCCCTATGGGAAGCTTCAACTCATCAGTGACCTGGTTTAGGTCTTGGAGGCGTCGCCATTGTGTCGATCGAGTGGTATAGAGATCTGCGAGCTCAGACAGAGTATCGCCTGGCTCCACGATATAAATAAAGTGCTCTCCCATCGCACCAGACGGCTGAGATAAAACAGGGCTAGATAAGCCTCCTAGTAACGCACAGAGGGTAGCTATAGACAGAACGTGACGCATGAGCTTAGAAAAATATATTTGTTATTTAGATGTTATTTAAATGCTATTTGTGCTCACTACCATCAAGCAGAGACTCGAGGCGGTAGCCCAAGGCATAAGACGCGTTAAGGCGCACACCATTTTCAGGGCGCAACTGTAGTTTTCGGCGAATATTGGAAAGGTGGGTGTCTAAGGTGCGAGAGGTTGCCGGTATTTCCCGGTTCCAAACGGCTGTGCTTAATACGTCGCGGGAAAATAAACGCCCAGGGTTTCGGAACAACAATAAAGCGAGTTCGTACTCTTTGGGCGCTAGGGTGATTTCCTCGTCGTGTAAGCGAATGACATTGTTAACAGGATCAATGTGGTAAACACCGAAGCTAAATGGCTCATTGCTCTGGGTAATAGGATTCATACGACGTAATAGTGCTTGAATCCGAGCAATGAGCTCCCCCTCGCGGATGGGTTTGCTCATGTAATCATCCGCGCCAGCCTGTAAACCCGTGACGAGATCAGCTTCGTCGGTGCGACTGGTTAAAAACAGCACAGGAAGCGCATAGCCCTGATTATCGCGAATCCAGTGCAGCACATCTAAACCACTGACATCAGGGACCTCCCAGTCTAGGATAAGAAGGTCAAACTGATGGGGTTTAGCAAGCGTGGTTAACAAAGACTTTCCTGTATGAAAAACGGTACAGGTATAGCCAGCAGCTGTTAAGCAGCTTTTAATAAAATCGGCTTGTACGGGATCGTCTTCTAGTGAGGCTATGTTCATAGAGGCTGTATAAAACTCAAGAGGGTGAACAGAGAATTAATGAGAAGTATAGCTATATATATAACCAGAGGGGGATACAAGGCTGACTAAGCGCATTAAAGGATCCCCCAAGCCTAGTCTAAGCGTGGTGTAAACCCTTCAGTTCCTTGACTGGCTTGTTTTTTTAAGCTAAATTAGATAGCTTACTTTAAAAGGATACTTTGCTGGTAATCTTACTAAGTAAAAGGTAGTGCCCCAACGGCATAGTCATTATGTCATATTTGGGTACTATTATTTAATGCTCGAATCCGCTCTTTTACGTAAAATGTCATCGTGTGGGCGGTATATCGTGCGTTATTCCTCCCTCATCACAGATAAAATCTGTGTAGGATGTTTCGAATTTGTACGTAAAGGATACGTCGAGGTTATGCCAACAATTAGTCAACTCGTGCGCAAGCCACGTGGTCTAGCTCGCCCAGGCAGCAAAAGCCCCGCGCTAGAAAACTGTCCACAGCGCCGTGGTGTATGTACTCGTGTCTACACCACCACTCCTAAAAAACCAAACTCTGCGCTACGTAAAGTAGCTAAAGTTCGTCTAACCAACGGTTACGAAGTCATTTCGTACATCGGTGGTGAAGGCCACAACTTGCAAGAGCACTCTGTAGTTCTAATCCGCGGCGGTCGTGTTAAAGACTTGCCGGGTGTGCGCTACCACATTGTTCGCGGTGCCCTAGATCTACAGGGTGTTAAAGACCGTAAACAAGCTCGTTCCAAATACGGCGCAAAACGCCCTAAATAATCATATAGCTAGTTTCCACTGACCAATTAATGTATTGGTCTGTGCCCGTGCAACCGGTATTGCGTTAAAACATACTGGTATGTAAGGGGCCACTTTGAATAGGTGGCCAAGGCCGTGAAACGGTTCAACTGAATAGTCACAAGGAAAGTACAATGCCTCGCCGTCGCGAAGTTCCTAAAAGAGAAATTTTACCTGACCCAAAATTTGGTAGCGTTGAGCTAGCTAAATTCATGAACGTGGTCATGTTATCCGGCAAAAAAGCTGTTGCCGAACGTATCGTTTACGGTGCACTCGATCATATCCAAGAAAAAACCGGCAAAGATCCGATCGAAGTGTTTAACACCGCAGTTAACAACATCAAGCCTGTCGTTGAAGTAAAAGGCCGTCGTGTTGGTGGTGCAAACTACCAAGTACCTGTTGAAGTACGCCCAGTACGTCGCTTGGCGCTAGCCATGCGTTGGTTGCGCGAAGCCGCTAAAAACCGCAGCGAAAAATCCATGGATTTACGCTTGGCCGGTGAGCTGCTAGACGCCCTAGAAGGTCGCGGTGGTGCAATGAGAAAGCGTGAAGACACGCATCGAATGGCCGAAGCTAACAAAGCATTCAGCCATTTCCGTTGGTAATCTAAGGACATAGATCATGGCCCGCAAAACCCCTATCGAGCGCTATCGTAATATTGGTATTTCCGCGCATATTGACGCTGGTAAAACCACTACTACTGAACGCATTTTGTTCTACACAGGTGTAAGTCACAAGCTTGGTGAAACCCACGAGGGTTCCGCCACAATGGACTGGATGGAACAAGAGCAAGAGCGCGGTATTACTATTACATCGGCTGCTACTACTGCCTTCTGGAGTGGTATGGCAGGCGATTACCCAGAGCACCGCATCAACATCATTGACACCCCCGGACACGTTGACTTCACCATTGAAGTTGAGCGCTCTATGCGCGTTCTGGACGGCGCGGTCATGGTTTATTGTGCTGTGGGTGGTGTACAGCCTCAGTCCGAGACCGTATGGCGTCAAGCTAACAAATACGGTGTGCCACGTTTGTTGTTCATCAACAAAATGGACCGTACTGGTGCTAACTTCCACAAAGTTTACGATCAGTTAAAACTACGTCTAAAAGCTAATCCTGTGCCTATCGTATTGCCGATCGGTGCCGAAGAAGACTTCCAAGGCGTGATTGATCTAACTAAGATGAAAGCCATCATCTGGGATAACGAAAACTACGGTATTAAATTTGAATACGTAGACATTCCAGCTGAATTGCAAGACGAAGCAGACGAGTGGCGTGAGAACTTGGTCGAAGCAGCTGCTGAAGCCAACGAAGAGCTCATGAATAAATACCTCGAGGAAGGCACTCTATCCGAGGCCGAAATCAACGAAGGTATCCGCTTGCGCACACTAGCTGGCGAAATCCAGCCTATGTTGTGTGGTACAGCCTTTAAGAACAAAGGTGTTCAGCGTATGCTTGACGCCGTTCTAGACTACATGCCTTCACCAGTGGATATTCCTGCTGTTCAAGGTGAAGACAGCAAAGGCGAACCAACAAGCCGCGCTGCCGATGATAAAGCTCCAATGTCCGCATTGGCGTTTAAATTGATGACAGATAACTTTGTTGGTCAATTAACCTTCGTTCGCGTGTACTCTGGTGTTCTACGTTCCGGCGATACCGTATATAACCCGGTAAAAGGCAAGCGTGAGCGCATTGGTCGTATTTTGCAGATGCACGCTAACAACCGCGCTGAGCTCAAAGAGCTAGTAGCTGGTGATATCGCTGCTGTAGTTGGTCTAAAAGACGTAACAACAGGTGAGACCTTGTGTGATATGAATGAGCAAATCATTCTAGAGCGCATGGAGTTCCCTGAGCCTGTAATTTCTCAGGCTGTAGAACCAAAAACCAAATCCGACCAAGAGAAAATGGGTGTGGCCCTGTCTCGTTTGGCACAGGAAGATCCGTCTTTCCGCGTGACATCCGACGAAGAGTCCGGTCAGACTATTATCTCTGGTATGGGTGAGCTTCACCTAGAGGTTCTTGTTGACCGTATGCGCCGTGAATTCGGTGTAGAAGCCAACATCGGTAAACCTCAGGTTGCTTACCGCGAAACCATTCGTTCTGTATGTAACGAAGTCGAAGGTAAATTCGTTCGTCAGTCTGGTGGTCGCGGTCAGTACGGTCACGTTGTGCTTAAACTTGAGCCAATGGAGCCCGGTAGCGGTTACGAGTTCGTTGATGAAATTAAAGGTGGTGTGGTTCCTCGCGAATACATCCCTGCTGTCGACAAAGGTATTCAAGAAACACTACACGCTGGTGTTTTGGCTGGCTACCCAGTTGTTGACGTTAAAGTTACGCTGTTCTTCGGTTCGTACCATGATGTGGACTCGAACGAAAACGCGTTCCGCATGGCTGCCTCAATGGGTTTCAAAGAGGGTATGCGTAAAGCAAATCCTGTTTTACTTGAGCCAACCATGGCCGTGGAAGTCGAAACACCCGAAGAATATGCCGGTACTGTAATGGGTGACTTGTCATCCCGTCGCGGTATGGTACAGGGTATGGAAGACATCCCCGGTGGTGGAAAGGTCATTAAAGCCGAGGTGCCTCTGGCTGAGATGTTCGGTTACTCCACAAGCTTGCGTTCACAGACCCAAGGTCGTGCTACATACAGCATGGAGTTCAAGCAGTACGCTGAGACTCCTAAGCACGTAGCTGACGAAGTCATTAGCGCGCGTAGCAAGTAAATCACAAACTATCTGCCCATCAGGTGATGGGCAACTTTAAATTTTTTGTTTTCTTGAAAACATAGATGGGATAAATCATGGCAAAAGGTAAGTTTGAACGGACCAAACCGCACGTCAACGTCGGCACTATTGGTCACGTTGACCACGGTAAAACAA
>DUNB01000095.1 GCA_012839585.1 Alcaligenaceae bacterium
ATGTGACGGTTAATCGCACGACGAGCTGCCTCGATTTGGCGAGCGGTTAAACGACCACGACCAACCGTCACATTAAACGTGGTGGCCGCATCTGGATTCGTGTCTTCCCAGACAAACCAATCTCCCAGAAACCTGCTGAGGTTCGTATGGGTAGCGGTAAAGGTAATCCAGAGTACTGGGTCGCTGAAATTCAACCCGGCAAAATGCTGTACGAAATGGAAGGCGTAAGCGAAGAACTCGCGCGCGAAGCATTCCGTCTAGCTGCCGCCAAGCTACCGTTTTCTACCACATTCGTGGTACGAAACCTTGGTGCTTAAGGAGATCACATGAAAGCCAGCGAACTCCGTTCTAAAGAAACCGCCGAGCTCCAAACAGAGCTTGAAAGTCTGCTGAAAGCGCAATTCAACTTGCGTATGCAAAAAGCAACACAGCAGCTTTCCAACACCAGCCAGCTATCAAAAGTACGTCGTGACATTGCTCGCGTACGCACTCTAATGGCTGAGAAAGCAGGAAAGTAATATGAGCGATACTCAAACTACACCCGTTGCAGAAAAGCGTCAGCGCTTGTTACAAGGTACCGTGGTTAGCACAAAGATGGATAAAACCGTGGTTGTTCGTGTAGAACGCCGCGTTAAGCATCCTTTGTACGGCAAAATCATCGTACGTTCACGTAAATACCACGCGCACGACGAAACCAATCAGTACAACGAAGGCGATGTTGTTGAAATCGCCGAGTGCCGTCCAATCAGCCGTCATAAGGCTTGGACCGTTGCACGTTTGGTAACTGCTGCACGCACCATCTAATTATTTAATTAATTAGTTAGTGCTCTAGGCTTTTAAGCCTGGAACTAAAAAACCCCAGCTATTCATACTAGCTGGGGTTTTTTGTTGTCGGAAAATAGATCTATCAAGGCGTGCTGTGGGCTTATCAAAACCAACAGTAGATCTCACCATGCTGCATTACACGAACAACAATAACGCTGATGGACAACGACGCTTATCGTTGGGTAATAAACTTGGTGACTAGATAGCCATCAAAAGTCTCTGAGCCACCTTCGCTACCAATACCACTGTCTTTGATACCACCAAACGGTGTTTCAGGTAAGGCTACGCCGAAATGGTTAATGTTAACCATACCTGCTTGTAGCTCATTCGAAACCGTATGCGCTGTTTGTAAGTTGTTGGTAAAGACGTAAGAAGCTAAACCAAAAGGCAGCGAGTTAGCACGACGTAGTACATCCGTGGTGTCATTGAATCGTGTTAGCGGGGCGATAGGGCCAAAAGGCTCTTCTGTCATCAACATGGAGTCGTCAGACAGGTCAGTGATGACCGTTGGGCTATAAAAATAACCTTTTTTGTCTAGCTTGCTGCCACCTAGGGCAACTTTTCCACCATGTTTTAGAGCATCTTGTACAAACTTATCCATGGTGCCTACACGACGTTCGTGCGCTAAGGGGCCCATATCGGTTTCTGGGTCCAAACCATCACCTACATTGATATTTGCTAAGATATTGACGAATTCGTCACGGAAATCAGCGTAAATGTCATCATGAATATAAAAGCGTGTGGGGGAAATACAGACCTGACCCGCATTGCGAACTTTGAAAAACGCTAACTGTTTGGCCGTGCGTTTGATATCCACATCGGGGAACACCAGAACAGGAGAATGCCCGCCTAACTCCATGGTGATGGGCTTCATGTGTGCCCCAGCTAATGCGGCGAGCTGTTTTCCCACAGGCACAGAACCGGTAAAGGAAACTTTGCGGACGATGGGGGAACGAATGAGGTAGTCAGAAACCTCGGCAGGCACGCCCCACACCACGTTTAGCACCCCTTTAGGTAAACCGGCTTCGTGAAACATTCTTGCGATTGCCATGACCGCGCTAGGAGAGTCCTCGGGTCCTTTGATGATGATGGTACAGCCCGCACCAATAGCAGCGCAAATTTTGCGGATGGCTTGATTAAAAGGGAAGTTCCACGGCGTAAAGGCTGCACAGACACCAATCGGTTCACGAACCACGATTTGACGGACGGCTGGGTGACGAGCAGGGATCACACGACCATAGATACGACGACATTCTTCGGCGTGCCAGTCTGCGTGATCGGAGCAGCTTTTGACCTCACCCACAGCCTCTGCCAAAGGTTTACCTTGATCAAGAGTGATATTGCGACCGATTTCCTCGGCGTTGTCACGACAAAGCTGTGCGACCTTACGCAGCACCTCGCTGCGCTCCATAGGAGAGCTATGGCGCCATGTCTCAAAGGCGGTTTGGGCACTTTGTAAGGCGTGGTCTAAGTCGGCCTGTGTTGCGTGGGGAAGCTTGCCGAGCACCTCTAGGGTGGCCGGGTTAATCACATTTTCAGTTTGATGGGCCTTTGAATGGATGAACTCGCCATTAATATATAGAGCCAGTTCTTCGTAGTGGCTGTTAGACATAGTGTTGTATCCTCTTTTTTGTCAATTATCAATAATAATTATTATTTAGTTAATGTTGGTTAATGTTAGTTCGTTTTGTTTTGTTTGAACTAGATATAATTAAAAACAATACCTATAATGTAAGCATATAAGACGCAAGGTTATGCTTCAAGAACGACAGGCCAGAAGTCTGTGGCTCCGCCTTGCCATCCAATGAGTTCTCTCCACCCACTATGTTGTTAATCGTAGCTGGGATTTCAATCAAGTTTAACTAGTCATATTACCGTTTTCTTTAACAATAAAGAAAACGGCTTTTGTCGTGAACATATGTTGAGTACAAACCAGCATAGAGGAAGAAATGAGTATTAATAGAGTAAAGCTCAGTGTTTTGGCATGTGCATTGGTATATAGCTCATTAGGGGTGGCCGTTGAGGCGACCTCTTTAGAGGAAAGCGTAGAAAGAGCGGTGCTGTCCAACCCAGAGATCAGCGCACGATTTCAAGATTTTCAATCTGGATTAGAGGGCAAAAATGTGGCCAGAGGCGCTTTGTTGCCAGAGGTGAACGTCACAGGCAGAATAGGTCGTGAGTGGGAGGGCAGTGGAGGAAGCGGGTCCTCTACCTCCTGGAATCGACGCGGTTACACCCTAGAGTTACGCCAGCTTTTGTTTGATGGGTTTAGCAGCTTAAATCAAGTCAAGCAGTTAGGCTTTGAAAAGCTATCCGGTTATTATGAGCTGTTGGCTACCGTGGATGAGGTGGCTTTAGAGGCGGCGTTGGCGCACATAGATGTATTACGCTATAAAGAGGTCGTTGCGTTAGCTGAAGAAAACCACGAAACGCACGTTAGTACCCTACGCCAAATCGAAGAGCGTCAACAATCAGGTATAGGCAGGGGAGTAGACTTAGAGCAGGCCTATGGTCGCGAAGCCTTGGCGCAAAGCAATCTGATGACGGCATCAGGCTCATTAAACGATGTGCTACAGCGTTATCAACGTATCGTAGGGGTTCCTGCTGGGACCTTATTGCCGGCTCCAAGTGTGGCAGCAGACTTACCACAAGACAGCCTAAATTTTAATGATTCACTAAAGCAAAACCCCAGCCTTTTGTCTAAGCAAGCTCTAGCTCAGGCAGCCAAGTCAGGCAAAGAGGTGGCGCGAGGTCGTTTATCACCAACGGTTGAGCTGAAGGCCTCTACCGGGCGTGATAAAAACCCAAACCCAAACAATCCAAGTTATCGAGATGCTCAATCCTCTAGGGTAGAGTTAGTGGCTTCCTATAATTTATATCGTGGTGGAGCGGACTCTGCTCGTATTCGTCAAACGGCTGCACAGGAGTATGCTGCTCGAGATGTGCGCGACTACACTTGTCGAAATATACAGCAAGAGCTCAATATGGCTTGGAACAGCATCGAGCGTATTCGCGCACAAATGCCCTTTCTTGAAAGACACGAGCTAACCACATCCCGTGTACGTGTAGCTTATATGCAGCAGTTCCAAATCGGTGAGCGCTCGTTACTAGATGTGCTCGATACCGAAAATGAGCTGTTCGATGCGCGTAGAGCCCTAGCAAATGCGCGCTATGATCTACAACAAGCTAAGTTGCGTTGGCTAAGGCTCTCTCATCGGGTGTTACCTGCTCTCGGCTTAGCTGCCCCCTATAGCAAAGACGTACCCGATGAGGTTCAGGCTTTAGATTTATCGGATCAGGTCATTGAACAATGCTCTAAACCGGTACCAGACACCTCAAACTTAAAACCTGTCGACGTAAAGTACGATGAAAATCTAAATCCGCCTACGATCAGTTATATGGATTAAGGCTTTAGAAAACGAAGGGATGGAAGATGAAAGAGCAAGATGAAAGCATTAAAAAGCAGCTTTCAACCTCTGATGCCGAACTGGTTCGGGTCTTAGAGGATTTGATTGATGTGTTGATCGCTAATGGCACGATCCGTATGACCGATCTTCCTCCCAAGGCTTTAGAAAAACTAACTTCTCGAAAACAGACTAGAAGAAAATTAAACAATTCATTAAATTTACTTGGTGATGACGAGGATTCAATAATTTAATATGGTCGAAACCTCTACCTCTTTTAGTGATAGTGTGCCGCACTATGCTATGCATGATGACTCATTATTATCGTGTTTAGTAGAAGTGACGCGTTTACATGGTTATCCCAGTTCGGGGCAACACCTCATCGCGGGTCTACCCCTCAAAAACCACCGTCTGAGTGCAGATTTACTAAGTCGTGCAGCAGCGCGAGGCCGCTGTACGTCTAAGCTAGTGCGGCGCTCTTTGAAAAATCTGCCTAACGAGATCTTACCTGCCATCCTCTTTTTGCAAGAGGATCGTCACTGTGTGCTTATCGATATAGATGTTGTTGATGGGGTGGCCACTGCGACCGTGCATTATCCTGAGTCCCCGGTGCCGGTCAAGGTAACGCTCGAAAAACTACAGCAAAGTTATGCTGGGGTGATGGCTTTTGTGAAGCCGCACTATCAGGTTGAGCAACGCGCCAAAGACGGACAAGCCAAAGACCGGAGTAAAAACTGGTTTTGGGCCGCGGTGTTTGATAATTGGCGTTTATATCGTGATGCACTAGCGGCAGCTTTTTTAATTAATGTGCTTGCACTAGTGATGCCCTTATTCACCCTAAACGTCTATGACCGCGTGGTGCCCAATAAGGCCATTGAAACCCTTTGGGTGCTGGTTATAGGTGTGGTGCTGGCTTTACTGTTTAATTGGATACTCACCACAACCAGAGCTAGAGTGGTAGATAGAGCCAGCAGTAAAGTGGACGTGCGTTTGTCTGCACAGATTATGGAACAGGTGCTTGGTATAAAAATGGAGGGGCGGCCCGCTTCAGTGGGTGCTTTTGCGGCAAACTTACGCTCTTTTGAATCGGTACGAGATTTTATTGCCTCGGCCAGTTTGACTACCTTGGTCGATCTGCCCTTTATGTTTTTATTTATTGCGGTGTTGGGCTGGATCTCTCCGTATATGATGATCCCACCTCTAATCGCCATGCTGGTTATTGTGGTGGTTTCCTTATTTGCTCAACGTCGTTTAGAGAGTTTGAGCAAACAAAGCTTTCAAGCCAGCTCACAACGTAATGCAGTATTAGTAGAGTCGTTATCAGGACTGGAGACCATTAAGGTGTTGAATGCCCAAGGGATGGCACAACGCCAGTGGGAGCAAGCCACAGAGCAAATTGCAGTACTGAATGCCAAAATCAAATCTACCACTTCCGCTACGGTTAGCTTTGTGCAAACCGCGCAGCAGTTGGTCACCGTTAGTGTGGTGGTAATAGGTGTGTTCTTAGTCCAAGAGGCTCAGCTTTCGATGGGGGGGATTATTGCCTCCTCGATGATTGCAGGTCGTAGTTTGGCTCCGTTAGGTCCATTAGCCGGGTTGATGATGCAGTTTCATAATGCGCGTAACTCATTAGGTTCTATAGACAATTACATGAAGTTGCCTGTAGAGCATAATCCAGAGACTCAGTATCTGCCTCGTCCGGTACTGCGTGGCAAGGTTGAGTTTAGGGATGTGAGCTTTGCTTATCCCAATACGGAACACAATATATTAAAAAATATTAGTTTCACGCTAGAAGAGGGTGAAAAAGTAGGCATTATTGGGCGCATAGGCTCAGGTAAAACCACATTAGCAAAACTCATACTCGGCTTGTACCAGCCCAGCAGTGGCACCATATTGGTCGATGATGTGGACAGCCAGCAAGTTGATCCAGCTGATTTGCGTCGCGCTATGGGCTATGTCTCTCAGGATCCGGTGCTGTTTTACGGCACCTTAAAACATAACCTTACTATGGGTGCACCCTTTGCTACTGATGAGCAAATGCTGGAGGTAGCAAAGATGACTGGCGTAGACCGTTTTGCCTCTAAACATCCCGATGGCTACAGCATGATGATCAGTGAAAGGGGGGAGTCATTATCCGGTGGGCAGCGTCAAGCCATTGCGGTGGCGCGCTCATTATTAGGAAATCCCTCTGTACTTTTGCTTGATGAGCCCAGTAGCAACATGGATAACCAAAGTGAGGTGCAATTACGCAAACACTTAAAGCCCATTTGTGCTCCACGTACTGTGGTGCTAATTACGCACCGCATGGCTCTGCTTGAGCTCGTAGACCGACTCATGGTGGTTGATAACGGTAAGATCGTAGCCGATGGCCCCAAAGATCAGGTAATTGCAGCCTTACGAGAAGGTCGCATTGAGCAAAGGGGGCATTAATTACATGGCTAAAAACATTGATTACTTTATTTATAATCAAAAAAATCGAGGCTCTTCTGCTTTAATTTGGCTGTCATTATTCGTACTTGTTGCTTTGTTGACGTGGGCTTATTTTGCCTGGATTGACGAGGTGGTGCGTGGCGAAGGGAAAGTGGTGCCATCGAGTCAAATCCAAGTGATACAAAGCTTAGACGGTGGCGTGGTCGAAGAAATCTTAGTACGACCAGGGGAGCTAGTAGAAATTGGGGATGTGCTCTTACGCATCGACCCCACGCGTTACAGCTCATCCTTAGGGGAAAGTCAGGCGGAAACCTTGTCGTTAACGGCCAAGGCAGCCCGCTTGGAAGCTATTGCCTCTGGTATGCCCTTAAAAATGCCAGAAGAAATTACAGAAAAAGCCCCTGAGCTAGCAGAAATGGAAAGACGGGTTTGGGAAGCCCGCAGCAATGAGTTGCGCAGCAATTTAGCGGTAGCACAAGAGCTCATTCATCAGCGCCAACAAGAGTTACGAGAGACACGTGCCAATCGTGATCAAGCCGCCTCTAGCTGTGCATTGACCTCTCAAGAGCTAAATATGACACGTCCGCTATTAAAAAGTGGGGCGGTGTCAGAGGTGGATATCTTACGCCTACAGCGCGATGTAGCACGTTATTGTGGTGAGCAAAAAGCAGCTACGGCACAGTTAGATCGCATCCAATCCTCTATCCAAGAGGCCGAAGAGCGTTTAGAGGAAACCGAAATTAAATTTAGAAATGAAGCCCGTACCGAGCTATCTGAGGTACGAGCCAAACTCTCTACGCTTAAACAAAGTGAATTAGCTCTACAAGATCGTGTGCGTTTAGCCGAGGTGCGCTCTCCCGTGCGCGGTACGGTGAAATCCCTATTTTCTAATACCGTAGGCGGTGTGGTGCAGCCGGGTAAAGATATTTTAGAAATCGTTCCTATTGATGACACATTGTTGTTAGAGGTGCGTATTAATCCTCGTGATATTGGGTTCTTACATCCAGGTCAGGCCGCCAGTGTGAAATTCACAGCCTATGACTTTGTGGTGTATGGCGGTTTGGAGGGGGTATTGGAACAACTTAGTGCCGACACCATTACCGATGAAAAAGGCAATTCCTTTTATATCGCTAAAGTACGTACTGACGATACCTTTGTGGGAGAGGATAACCGCCCTATCTTACCGGGCATGATTGCAGATGTGCATGTGTTAACGGGCAAGCGTACTGTTTTGCAGTATTTGTTAAAACCCATTCTTAGAGCGCGTGAAAACGCATTTACTGAGCGTTAGTTAGAGATAGTTATGCAGAAAACCCCTGTTTTATTAGTGAGTCGAGACTCCGCGCTGCGTCAACATTGGCTTGGTATTGAAAATGAGGTGTATGAAATTGACCAAGCCCAGTCAATCATACAAGCGCGTCAATGGGCAGAAAAACACCCTAATGGCTTAATGTTAATTGATATTGCCTTGGTGGATTTTTCTGGTACGTATTGGCAACAGCTCTTGGCCCATCCAACAGTACATTCACTGGTAGGAAGCCTAAGCCCCTCGGATCCGGAAGGGCAGGAAATGCTTGTAGCTGGAGCCAAAGCTTATTTTCATGCTTATAGTCCAACCTCTGTCATCGACACCATGCTACAGCAGGTGCATGGCGGCAATATTTGGGTAGGGCAAAGTTTGTTAAGCCGTTTATTAAGCCAAGTGTCTGCCAAGCTGTCTGAAGCAGCTCCTGAGCCCGCCACCGCTTGGCAGCAAGGCTTAACGCCTAGAGAAATTGAAGTAGCCCAACGTGCCGCATTGGGACACCCGAATGCGTTGATCGCAGTGGACCTAGGCATCACAGAGCGCACCGTGCGCGCGCATTTAAGCGCGGTATTCGAGAAGCTTGGGGTTGCAGACAGGCTGATGCTGGCGTTGAAGGTGCATGGGGTTGGGTAGGGTGGTTTTTCGATCAAAAATGTAACGGATTATTTTTTTGTTGAGAATAATATGTCGTTTAGTGAATTGTTGTCTAAAGCGAAAATAAAGATTGAGAGTGTTCTTGCCACAACTCCTATCAAGAAGTTCTCTTCAAATCATCCACCCTATGTGCTTTTTTTTGTGGTTTCTAATGGCTTAGAGAGGGCGCATGTAGAAATAGCTACGGGTCATAGCTTTCAAAACTGCTGGGACGAAGGGGTAGAATTATTAAAACGATGGCGTTTAAGGACTAAAAGTTTTCCCATTTGGCTGCGTGTTGAGGTGGTTCATAGTATTGAGCCACTAACTTGGCAGCGGTTGAAAGAGAAGCTTAATAGGGCAAAGCGTAATTATTTTCGTTTTGGTTTGTCTTTAACCCCTGACTTTAAAAGCGCAATGCTTGAGCATGAGCTTTATGCAAATGCTTTGCTCTATAAAACAGATATAAGTGTAGCCACTCCAAATGACGTTAATTTAAAAAACTATGGGAAACGTCGGTTTGGTCGTGAGCTCATGTGGCCAGAGAATGATGAAGATATTGTTTGGCGCTTTAAAACGCGCGCAGTGTTTACCGATGGAAAAGAAGTACACCTGATTGAGCATGAGGGGCGTAACAGTGGTTATCGCTTAGTCGACAACTGGGGTATAGATGTTGTTACTGACATTATTCACACTAGTACTGAGTATTTATCTAAGCAGGTAAAAGAAGATGGTCAGTACCACTATGGTTGGTTCCCTTGTTTTGATCGACCGATTCCTACCTATAACGCACTTCGTCATGCTAGTTCTACCTATGCCTTATTAGAGGGGTGGGAGCTCACCAAGGAACAGCGTCAAAAACGAGCAATTGATCGTGCCCTAGACTATTTGACTTATAGGCTTATCAAAAAAGAAAAACTTCCTGATGGAAGTACAGGTGCTTTTTTAGTTGATATTGGTGATGAGATTAAGCTGGGCGGTAATGCTGTATGTATTTTAGCCTATGCTAAATATACAGAAATAACGGGCGATAAAAAATATTTAGAATTAATGGAGCAATTAGCGCTTGGAATCCTTTTTATGCAGAAACCCGATACGGGTGAGTATGTGCATATTCTTAATTATCCTGATCTGAGTGTTAAAGCAGAAAATCGCATTATTTATTACGATGGCGAAGCTGCTTTTGGTTTAATGCGTCTCTATGGTATTACCAAGGATCCTCGTTGGTTAGCCTCAGTTGAAAAAGCATTTAATTATTTTATTGAAAAAGAGCATTGGAAATCCCACGACCATTGGCTTAGCTATTGCGTAAATGAGCTAACAATCTACAACCCTGACCCTAAGTATTATAAATTTGGTCTTGATAATGTTCGAGATCACTTAGACTTTGTGCTGAACAGAATCACTACTTATCCTACGCTACTCGAGTTGATGATGGCTGCGCAACGTATGATTGAACGGATGCAAAATGACCCTAGTGTTTCATATTTGCTAGATGGCTTTGACGTAGATAAATTCTATCGCGCCTTAGAATATCGTGCTCGTTATCTACTCAATGGTTTCTTTTATCCTGAAATCGCTATGTTCTTCAAAAACCCAAATCGTATTTTAGGTGGGTTTTTTATTCGTCATCATACTTTTAGAGTAAGAATTGATGATGTGGAGCATTATTTATCGGGGTATGTGGGGTATAGGAAGTATTTGGAAGGTAAGAAGATAAAGAATGACTCGATTGAACAGAATATACTATCGTAGACTTACCCTAAAAAGGCACAAGCCAAAACTAGAGGGCTATCTCATGAGACTACTCTTCTCAATCTGATGAATAAACTGATATTTATAGATGCGTGATATTTAGCCTCATGACCCTCTCTCTCCTTACATCAACACTACCCCACATCCTCTTTTCCTCTCTGTCTTTCATCCTCTCCCGAATCTCCTTCCTGCTAGCAATGGTCCTGCCCTGGAAGATATTGGCTGTGGCGTCAGGGATGGGCTCGGCGTATTTTAATGCGTTGAACTTTTTTGACGGCTATGACGAGAAGCTGCAAGTGGCTTATTTAGGCGGGGTGGTGGTTGCGCTGTTTACTATTCATTTAGTATTAGACTTTTTGTTTGATTACTTAGTGGAGAAAGGGGCGAGTAAGGCGATTGAGAAAAGTAATAAAACAGGGGTTTTTAATAACTACCGAAACTTTGCTAAAAGAATCTTTAAGTATTATGTCACTTTTTTTTCTGCGTTTATTTATACGGTATTAGTTTTCTTTTTATTAGCTCTTTTTTACCCATCTTTGATATTAAATTTCGTTTTATATTGCTTCGCTACCTTTTTTCTAGTGTTGGTTTGTTTGCGTGTGTTTGGATTAAAGGTGGATGAAAGGTCGAGTTGGCTGCTCGTTTTTTATAAAGTTTGGTGGCATATAGGCTTTGTGGTTGCTTTGATTTGGGCTATTACAGACTATTGGCAAGGAACCATGCCAGTGCTTTTGATTACCTTTTTGTCTTTGCTTTTATATAGACAAGGCCTAGTTATGATTACTGTTATAGCTAATAACGGGCAGCAAATATATAGAAATAGAATACTAGCAGGGCAAGTGTTCTCTTCCTTACCTAACAGTAAGTACCAGGTTAAAGCTGAGTTGAGTATTGAGTTTGAGCAGTTAGTTTCGAATATAGAGCAGCAAAGTTGGCTTACAGAAATCTGTAGGAAAAAGTTTCCTGAGCTGCCAAATAGCCAATTAACTAAGCTTTGTCACTTAGTTGAGGCTGGAAATGTAGCGTACATAACGATAATTCCTCAGAGTGAAGAGCCAACGGACGGCTTACTGATTAAGCTTTTTAATACGAATCGTGAGGCGTTGGCAGAGCAAGAAATAGCTCTCTTGAGGTCGGCTGATAATAGTTGGCCTTTTATGGACCTAGTCGAAGATAAAAAGATTCATAATTATCCCGCCTATATTTGCCGCTGGCCAGCGGGTAGTGTCTGGCTACAAGAGAGTGAGCGCAATCTCATCGCGCCAGAGCTAAGAAAAAAACTATTGCTCTGCGACTTACCAGAAAGTTTGATTATGCTTTATAAGCACTCACAAGCTGGGCTATTAGACAGAGTAAACAATGTATTGTGGGAGCATTTACAAGCGTATTCAGGTGTCAATGCAGATAAGGTTGACTGGGATGGCTTGCCAGCTATCTTGAATAGACTACTGCCAAAGATTGAAGAAATGCCAAAGCAGCTGAGCTTAGGCTCACTGAATAGTCGTATGACTTTAGGTTCCAAAGAAGACCCTAGGATTGCAAATGTAACGCGTTGGGCATGGGAGCCTGTGGGGTCTGCTTGGCCTCTTAATCATTTAAAACAGCTTGATACAGCCTTGGAAGAGGCGGCAAAAGATCGTATCGAATTGCTTGAGGTAGACCCAGAGAAGGCGAAACTTGTGGCACGGCTTTATGAGTTTGAACGGCGCTACCGTAATAAGAATTATGCCGGGGCTGTGAATGTGTTAAGCAACTTATTGAACCACTTTGCGGAGTTTGGCTCTATAGATAAAGACGGGGAAGGTGCCAAAGATGAGGTCCAAGCTTAAGTTAATTATAACTACACTATTATTCGCGTTCTTTTCTACCATTGCCGTAGCGGAAGATGGTGGTTGTAAAGCGTTAGTATTCAAAGAACTCAATCACCTACCTCATACCGTTGAGTCTTACCCTTTTAGAGTATGGTATGCCACTAAAGGGAAAAACGCGGTTAAAAACGCTGCTGTTATTGATGATTTATTACTACAACTCCACACGGCAGATAAGTATTTTTATCAGGAACTAAAGCTAACACCACCTTTATTGCAACCCAGGTATAAACAGGCCGAGTGGATTGATGTGTATATGGTAGAAATGAAAAGAGGAAATGGCTTAGCTTTTGATGAAGTGATTGATGAAAAAAGCAGTAAAGGGGCTGATGGCTATTCTTGTGGCATAAAAATGCATATTAATAGTAATTTGCTACCAAGTCGTAATATCACCCCAGCACATGAACTATTTCATTTGTACCAGTATTCCAACTCTATGTTTAAGGTGAGCTGGTACTTGGAGGGGATGGCTCGTTGGGTAGAGCAAGCTTTCAGAGGCGTGAGTGCTAGAGACACAGAGAGAGAAGTGCCTAATAGTTGTGCGACCGTTTATGATGAGTCTTATTCTGCTGCTCGCTATTGGCAGGATCTAGCACAAAGGCATCAAGCAGAGAACATTATCATTTCCCAGGATTATTTAGATTTAAGCTACTCAGATGGCTCACCTGTATTTAAAACCGACACCTTTAAAAATGGTGCTGTCGTCCAGTCTATTTTTGATAGTTTGTTAAAAGAAAGTCATAGAGTATCTGTAGAAAATGATCTGCCTCTGTATAGATGGCCTGAAAAAACACAACGTTCGGCACAGTTTAATGACGATATATGTAATGTGATTGAGTAGCTGCTAGTACTAGCAACAAGAGTGATATAAGCTATGGGCACCCATTGGCCGCACAGCCAATGGGTTTTTTTTGTATTTTTTTGTACAGTCAGAGTAGGTAAAAACATTTGCAGAGCGCATCAGGAATAAAAAAATGGCTACAGTCTTAGTTAATGAAGTGGTTGGTACGGCTTGGGTAGTGAATGCTGACGGCAGCAGAACTCAAGTTCGACAAGGTATGGAAATCCCAGAAAACGCTGAAATCATTACAGAAAATGGTGCCAGAGTTGTATTAGCCGCCGATGGGATGCCCGAGATCACAATTGGTGAAGGCCGTGAGTTTGCGCTAGCTCCTGATGTGTTTGATGTAAATGTCGATGCTTTTGGTGCGACAGTAGATGGTAGCCAGCCCGTAGATCCTGATGTAGCCAGAGTTTTAGCTGCTCTTGAAGAAGGCGGTGATATTTTTGATGAGCTTGAGGCCACTGCTGCGGTAGCCGGAAATGCAGGTGGTGCGGGCGGAGAGGGGAGTAGCTTTACTCGTCTTATGGGGGTTGTAGAAACCACAGCACCTTTAGCCTTGGCCTATCCCTCTTCAGCTTTGGGCCTTAATACCGCAGAGCTTGATGTGATGGGAGCTACTGCTGGTCCATTTGATCCAGAGGACCTTCTTGATCCAAATGAAGATATAGACGACGCTGACTCGGACTCCGATAGCGACTCGGATTCGGATAGTGACTCTGATTCGGACAGTGATTCTATCCGAGTCGCTATCACTGTCGGAGTCAGAATCACTGTCCGAATCAGAGTCACTATCCGAATCCGAGTCGCTATCGGAGTC
>DUNB01000096.1 GCA_012839585.1 Alcaligenaceae bacterium
ATAAGTACTCTTTAGCAAAAATTAAGATTTGGTGACGCAGTGATCTGCAAAATTGCAGGGCTTGTGTTGGCTATTTAGTTGATCGCGGATAAGGCGAGCCCAAGCTAAACGGCAAGCGTTAGTGGAACCAGGTACACAGAAAATGACGGTCTTGTTGGCCAGACCTGCGATGGCCTCTGATTGAATCGCAGCGCTGCCAATTTCCTGGAAAGACAGCTGGCGGAAGACCTCGCCAAAGCCAACAATGGTGGTGTCAAATAAAGGCTCTAAGGCCGCAATTGTGTTTTTGTCCGGGTTAAAGCCGGTGCCACCATTAGTAATGATAACCTGTATAGCGGGATCGGCAATCCATTGGCTGACGATCTTGCGTAGTTCATAAACATTGGCTTTGCTCACACCTCGTTCCACACAGATGTGACCGGCGCGTTGTAACTGGTCGACTAAATAGTCACCAGAGGTATCGTTAGCAGCCGTACGGCTATTGGAAATGGTCAGTACGGCACACTGTAGACTAATCATGTTGGTTCTCCCATTCGGCGGTTTTTTCTACATCGCTGTCGCGTTGCTCTACCCAGAATTTTTCACCAGATTGTAGGGTCTCGCGTTTCCAAAAAGGCGCGCGTGTTTTTAAGGCATCGATAATGTATTCGCCGGCATCAAAGGCATCACCACGATGGATGCTACTGACGCCTACAAACACAATTTGCTCGCCAAGATGAAGCTCGCCGACGCGGTGTACCACGCAGTAATCTAAGATATCCCAGCGTGCTTTGGCGTATTCGCAGAGATCGGTGATTTCACGCTCGCACATCCCAGGGTAATGTTCTAGGAATAGGGTTTCAGTGGGGGCCTCGGGGTTAAAGTCGCGCACATACCCAATAAAACTAAGCAGCGCACCATTATGACCGGCGTTTTTAGCGTGCAGGTCGGCAATGAGCTGGGCGACATCAAAATCGTGTTCTTGGACTAAAACCATGATGATTAACCTCCGGTGACGGGTTCAAAGACAGCGACCTCATCGCCGGGGTTAATCATCGCGTCGTGATTGACGTGGTACTGATTCACAGCGACTTTTAGACGAGACTGCATCGGTGCCAGGGCGGCATAGCGAGCCACCACCTGATCTAACCAATCTGCCACACGCATGGGGGCGGATAGATCCCAGCTTTCTTGGCGTAGCTGAGTGATTTCTGCGACTTGGGCAAAATACAAAACCGTAATAGAACTGCTAGACATAGGTATCCTTGTGTACTGAATATTTTAATTATGATCGGAGGCCTGCCAAACGCCTGATTTACCACCAGACTTACGAATGAGGCGAGTGTCTTCAATCACAATGCCTTTGTCGGCGGCTTTGCACATATCGTAAATGGTGAGTGCTGCAACGGTGGCCGCAGTCATGGCCTCCATTTCTACACCCGTCGTGTAGGAGCAACGGCATGTGGTTTGAATATGGACCAGGTGATTTTCATTGTCCAGTTCAAAATCAATGCCTACAAAATCGAGGGCCAAGCTATGACATAAGGGGATAAGGTCCGCACAGCGCTTTGCGGCCTGTATGCCTGCGATGCGTGCTGTGTTTAACACCTCGCCTTTGGCGTTGTCCTGTGCGGTTAAAAGCTGGTAGGCGCCCGCGCTAAGGCGTACTGTACTGCGTGCGATGGCTTCGCGAGCACTACGGTTTTTGTGGCTTACGTCGACCATGCGCACTTGACCGCTTTGGTCAAGGTGTGTAAGAGTTAAATCAGAATCAGCACTTTTAAAGCTCATGGCTCTCTCATTAATAATAGCTAAGATCGTTAAATTACATAAATGATGTAAGTGGTTCTATCTATTATAGCTACCCTCTGTTTTTTGGGCGCTAAATCCATTAGTATGAAATTTGATACTTAGACTTTATTCGGAGAGCTCATGTCTATCAAAATTGGTGATACTGTTCCTAATGCAACTCTGGCTGAATTTCAGGCAGGGTCACAACCACAAATGCATCAGGTCGAGGACCTCGTTAAAGGTAAAAAAATTGCTTTGTTTGCGGTCCCCGGAGCCTTTACCCCCACTTGTACTGAAAAACACCTACCTGGCTTCTTGGACAACGTAGCGGCTTTTAAAGCCAAGGGCGTTGACGAGGTCTGGTGCGTAGCCGTCAACGATATGTTTGTGATGGATGCTTGGGGACGTTCGATGAATGTCGATGGCAACATGCGTATGTTGGCAGATGGTAGTGCAGATTGGACCAAAAAACTTGGTTTAGTTTTAGACCTAACAGAAAAAGGTTTAGGTGTGCGCTCACAACGTTATTCTGCTTTCTTGGATAATGGTGTGGTCAAACAGCTGAACGTTGATGAGGGCGGTGTGCTGTCCATTAGCGATGCCCAAACCTTATTAGATCAAATTTAACCTTTTAAATTTGCGGCTCAACCCACAGCCGACTTAGGTCGGCTGCTTGTCTTTATTGCCCCCCATGTTTAACGCAATTGGTGCTTTTTTCTCTTTATATTTAGCCACCTTGGTGTTGCTGACCGGTTCTGGTTTGTTCAATACCTATATGGGTTTGCGCTTAACTCAACTTTCGGTATCAGAAATCTGGGTGGGTGCGCTGCTGGCTATTTTTTATTTGGGCTTGGTGTTTGGGGCTCGAGTAGGACATAAACTTATTTTAGGTACTGGCCGCATAGGCCCGAATATG
>DUNB01000097.1 GCA_012839585.1 Alcaligenaceae bacterium
AAGCCGGTACCACTGGCAATAAACACCAACGGCTTATCGCTTTCTTCGCGTAAGAAGAACGAGCCAAAAGGCGCCTCTGTGCGCAGCATGCCACGTTCTTTCATGGCGGGCTCTGTGACGCCAAAGACATGATCAGTAAACGTACCACCTGGCATATGACGGATATGCAGTTCCACCTGATTGTTTTCCCGAGGCGGGTTAGCCATGGAATAACTACGACGACGGCCGTCCTTCATGATGACCTCTAAATACTGCCCTGCGTAATACATTAAAGGCTGACCAGGAGGCAGTTGCAAGGTTAAGCGCATCACATCATCGTTTAGACGCTCCATTTCCATCACGCGTGCAGGCATTTTTCGCACTTGAATGTCCGTCGCTAAACGTGCCTGGGGGGACTCGATGCGCAGATCCGATTTAGGATGGGCCTGGCACATCAAGGTGAAACCTTGCTCTAAGTCGGAAGGCTCTAGAATATGTTCAGGCGCCTCGCCGGCATCAAACTCACCCTCTAGGACTTTGGCTTTACAAGTAGAGCAACCACCGCCTCTACAGCTATAAGGTAAAACAATTTCTGCCTCTAGCGCAGCATCTAATACATTCTGACCCGGCTTAACCTCAAACGATAAACCTGAAGGTTCTACGATAACTTTGTAGCTCATTAATTTATTCCGTCATAACAGCAGCCGTTAATACGGCATCACTTATTTTACGTTCAAGCGTTTTCCCTTTGCGGGCCCGCTTACCTTGGTAGGACTCCAACACAGAGCCGGTGATTTCCCAATCGATTTGACGTCGACGGTACACACCTGAGATCACAAAGCCGGTGGCCGGCCCTGTCGCCCATTGGCTGATCACATCGCCATCGTCTAAATCCATCAGTTTAGTGCCTCTGCCCCCACCGCTGAGTTCACGCAGCTCGGTCAAACTAATGACCAGCAGTCGTCCTGAGGCACTTAGTAGCGCCAACAATGTGTGGTTTTCCGCCACATAGAGGGGAGTTAAGAGTGCATCCTTATCTGCAATTGTAATGAATTGCTTACCAGCCCGCTGCCGCGTCGACATATCCCCCAGCTGAGTGAGGAAGCCATAGCCATTTTGCGAGCCTAACAACATTTTTTGTTTGGCTGAGCCCACGACCATCTGCACAATAGGCGCAGCACTATCCACATCCGCCAAGGCGGTAATGGGTTGGCCATCACCGCGTGCTGATGGTAAGTCAACCGCAGCTACGGTATAGACGCGGCCATTTTGCCCGATGGCAATTAACTCATCCGTACTACGACACTCTCTCGCATCGTAATAGCTATCACCACTCTTGAACTGGAACTGCTTCACATCATGACCGTGTCCCTGACGGCGGCGTAACCAGCCCTGTTGAGACATGATAACGGTGATCGGCTCGTCAATCACTTTGTTCTCTAAGACAGCACGCTCGGCTTCTTGAATTAAGGTACGACGCGCATCGGAAAAGTCTTTGACATCGCTTTCCATTTCTTTGATGAGCAGTCGTTTAAAGGCGGTTTTGCTATTCAATAGTTTTTGTAAGCTTGCCTGCTCTTTGCGTTGCTTGTCTAACTCTTGCTCGATTTTAAAACCTTCTAAGCGAGCTAATTGACGCAAACGCATTTCCAAAATGTCTTCAGCCTGACGCTCGGTTAGGGCAAAGCGCTCCATAATGGCGGGCTTAGGTTCATCCGCATCACGAATGGTCTGAATCACGGCATCCACATCTAGGTAAACCGTCATACGTCCTTCGAGGATATGAATACGATCGGTGACTTTATCTAGGCGGTACTGAGTGCGCTTACGCACGGTATCCGCACGGAATACCAACCAGTCCTCAAGCATTTGGCGCAAGGTGCGCTGACCAGGACGCCCATCAATACCAATGCTAACCAGGTTAATACTGCTGTTGCCTTCCATGCTGGTTTGAGCCAATAGCGTATTAATAAACTCATCCCGATCAATACGGCTAGATTTAGGTTCAAACACCAAGCGAACAGGGGCGTCTTTGCCCGACTCATCACGTACTGCATCCAATAAACCCAACAACAAAGCGCGTGTTTGTTGTTGATCTGCCGTTAGTGCTTTACGCCCTGCTCGGATACGAGGGTTCGTTTTTTCCTCGATTTCCTCAAGGATTTTCTGGGTAGAGGCACCAGGAGGTAACTCTTTAACCACAAGTTGCCATTGGCCTCTGGCAAGCTCCTCGATCTCCCAACGGGCGCGTACCTTGATGGAGCCACGGCCTTGTTTATAAATAGTCTGTATTTCCTGTCGAGAGGAAATAATTTGCCCACCACCGGGAAAATCTGGACCGGGGATCATGTCATACCAGTCATCATCCGAGATGCCAGGCTGTTCTAACAGCGCAATACACGCCTGCGCGACTTCGCCTAGATTATGAGGGGGGATTTCTGTGGCCATCCCCACCGCAATCCCAGAAGCCCCGTTTAATAGCACTATGGGCAAGCGCGCCGGTAGCAGCACAGGCTCTTTCTGTGAGCCATCATAGTTAGGCTCAAACTCAACCGTGCCTTCGCCCAACTCATCTAACAACAAATTAGCAAAAGGGGTTAAGCGTGCCTCGGTATAGCGCATCGCTGCCGCATTATCTCCGTCACGCGAACCAAAGTTCCCTTGTCCATCAATGAGGGGGTAACGCAGCACAAAGTCCTGTGCCATACGCACCATGGCATCGTAAGCGGCCTGGTCACCATGCGGGTGATACTTACCTAGCACATCACCCACCACGCGAGCGGATTTCACTGGTTTAGCCCCTGCGGCCAAACCCATGGCGTTCATGGCATATAAAATGCGTCGTTGCACCGGCTTTTGACCATCAGACACGTCGGGTAAAGCACGCCCTTTGACCACCGAGACAGCATAATCAAGATAAGCTTGTTCTGCGTACTGAGCTAAGGTGATGGCCTCATCGTTTTCCGTTACCGTCACCACAGCGGGCGTCTCATCGGCACCCGACGCAAACAAATCAGATTGCATCATAGTTTTCCTACATTATGCTTTTTGAAATAATTAAATATCCACGTCAGCCAAATTGCCTTTGGACTCCAACCAACTACGACGTTGCGCCGCCTCGCTGCGGGCCATCAACATATCGAACATTTGCTCAGTTGCTGCCACGCCTTGCACGCCATGGTGCACAGGCATCAAACGCCTGGTGTCAGGGTTCATAGTGGTGTCCCACAACTGCTCTGCACTCATTTCCCCTAAGCCTTTGAATCGACTGATGGACCAAGAGTCCTCACGCACCTTTTCTTTGCGTAATTTATCGATAGCACTATCTAGCTCGGCCTGATCCAGGCAGTAGACTTTGCGCGCGGGGCGTTTACCCACCGCGGGCACATCCAAACGAAACAAAGGAGGACGGGCCACAAAAATATGCCCGGCCTGAATTAAAGCGGGAAAATGGCGGAAAAATAGCGTCAAAAGCAGCACTTGAATATGTGACCCGTCGACGTCCGCATCAGACAAAATACAAATTTTCCCATAGCGTAAGCCAGACAAGTCAGGGGTGTCGGTCGCACTATGTGGATCAACGCCTATGGCTACGGAAATATCGTGAATTTCCTGATTAGCAAACAAACGATCACGATCGACTTCCCACGAGTTGAGCACCTTACCTCTGAGGGGCAAGATGGCCTGAAAGGATTTATCTCGTCCCATTTTAGCTGAACCGCCCGCCGAGTCACCTTCCACTAAGAACAACTCTGTTCGTGTCACATCATGGGATTCGCAATCCGTTAGCTTACCCGGCAACACAGCTACCCCGGAGCTTTTGCGTTTTTCCACACGCTGCGTGGAACGGACCCGTGCCTGGGCTTGTCGTATCACAAGATCGGCAAGCTTTTTGCCGTCCTCTACCTCGCTGTTCAGGCGCAGCTCTAGGGCATTTCGTACAAAAGTACTAATCATGCGCACCGCATCACGGCTATTGAGGCGCTCTTTAATTTGTCCTTGAAACTGAGGGTCAAGAATTTTCGCCGACAGCACAAAGCTGACGCGCGCAAAGACGTCTTCAGGCAATAAGCGCAATCCTTTGGGTAGCAGACTGTGTAATTCGGCAAAATTTTTCACTGCCTGAAATAGCCCATCTCGTAGGCCAGCTTCGTGCGTGCCTCCGGCCGAGGTGGAAATCAAGTTCACAAAGGACTCACGCACCACCGGACCTTCAAGTGTCCACGCTACGACCCATTCTGCTCCTTCGCCCAACGCGTAGTTTTCGTCATCTTCTGCGGCGAACTGAGCGCCTTCAAACAAAGGAATGAATAGGTCTTGTCCTTGTAAGGCTTCTTGTAAATAACCGCTTAAACCGTCCTCGTAACACCACTCTAATTTCTCGCCTGTTTTTTCATTAATCAAGCATACCGTGGTACCACTCAACAACACTGCCTTGCTACGCAGCACGTGTTTGAGCTCTGCTAATGGGATGGTCGCAGCGTCAAAATAACGCGCATCGGGCCAGGCACGAACTAAGGTGCCTGTTTTACGTTTGGGCACGCTGCCCGCCACATGCAAGGGTTCTAGCAAATTTCCATCAGCAAAACTAATCTGATGCAATTCACCTTTACGCCACACTTGCACCTCTAGACGAGTAGACAGAGCGTTGGTGACCGACACCCCCACCCCGTGCAAACCGCCTGAAAACGCGTAGGCCCCGCCCTCTTTTTTATCAAACTTGCCCCCTGCGTGTAAGCGCGTAAAAACGAGCTCAACCACGGGTGCATTTTCCTCGGGGTGCAGTCCTACGGGTATACCGCGTCCGTCATCAAGTACGGAGATACTTTGGTCCTTGTGTAAGGTCACCGTAATCTGTTTTGCGTGGCCAGCCAAGGCCTCGTCTGCCGCATTATCAATAACCTCTTGTATAATATGCAAAGGATTATCAGTGCGGGTATACATGCCCGGACGTTGACGTACAGGCTCTAAACCTTTCAACACCCGAATTGATGATTCATCGTAATTGGATTTAGACACTCTCTAATTCTCTATCAATCGGTAAAAAAACTATTTTACGAACTTTTGACAATCTCTGCGTCTGTGATTTTTTTCATCCCGAACCGGATTGTCTTATCTCTCGGTGGCAATGGCATGCTGTAGATTAAGCACAACAAAGGGTCTCACAGACTGAGCCTGCATTGTGCTATGTCCTCGCCATCTCGTATAGTGTATTGAACCATTTCTCTTTTTTCTCATACAATAACGCCATGAGCCAAAACATTAAAAACGTATCCGATGCGTCTTTCTCCGAAGACGTTCTACAGTCCGGTCAGCCCGTATTAGTCGATTATTGGGCCGCGTGGTGTGGTCCCTGTAAGGCCATCGCTCCCATTTTGGACGAAATTGCAGAACAATACGCTGGCCGTGTTACTATTGCAAAACTGAACGTAGATGAAAACCCCGAAACTGCTGCTAAATTTGGCATTCGTGGTATTCCTACCTTAATGCTGTTTAAAGACGGCGAACCAACCGAAACTAAAGTTGGTGCCCTCTCCAAATCACAGCTACAAGACTTCCTCGATAATTCCTTATAAACAACCATTTCCGCGCGAGCCTACTCTTGGCTCGCCGCCGTTGGCTGATTCCCTTCTTTTCTTCTCATGCACCTCAACGAACTAAAAGCTCTGCACGTCTCGCAGCTGCTAGAAATGGCCGCTAGCCTAGGCATCGACAATGCTAATCGCATGCGCAAACAAGAACTGATGTTTGCAATTATGAAAAAACGCGCTAAACAAGGCGAACAAATTTTTGGCGATGGCGTGCTCGAAGTATTACCAGACGGTTTTGGGTTTTTACGCTCTCCCGACACCTCTTATCTGGCAAGCACCGACGATATTTATATTTCCCCCTCACAAATTCGTCGCTTCAACTTACACACAGGGGACTCAATCGAAGGTGAGGTTCGTACCCCTAAAGACGGGGAGCGTTACTTCGCTCTGGTCAAGGTAGATAAAGTCAACGGCATGCAGCCCGAGGCCATCAAACATCGAATTATGTTTGAAAACCTCACGCCACTGCACCCCAACCAGCCCATGCGCCTAGAGCGTGACATCAAAAGCGAAGAAAACATCACAGGTCGTATTCTGGATATTTTCGCTCCTATTGGTAAAGGTCAACGTGCTCTGATTGTTGCCAGTCCCAAGTCCGGTAAGACCGTGATGATGCAGCACATGGCTCACGCGATTACCGCAAACAACCCCGATGCTGTGCTAATTGTCCTCCTGGTGGACGAACGTCCAGAAGAAGTGACAGAGATGCAGCGCACTGTACGCGGCGAGGTCGTTGCCTCCACCTTTGATGAACCAGCCACCCGTCACGTACAGGTTGCCGAAATGGTAATCGAAAAAGCAAAGCGTTTGGTTGAGTTGAAAAAGGATGTGGTCATCCTGCTAGATTCGATCACACGTTTAGCTCGCGCCTATAACACCGTCGTTCCGGCCTCTGGCAAGGTACTAACAGGTGGTGTTGATGCAAATGCGCTACAACGTCCTAAACGCTTCTTTGGTGCCGCTCGCAACCTAGAGGAAGGCGGTTCTTTGACCATTATCGGTACCGCTTTGATCGAAACCGGTAGCCGTATGGACGAGGTCATCTACGAAGAGTTTAAAGGTACTGGCAACTCCGAGATCCACCTAGAGCGCCGCCTGGCAGAGAAACGGATCTATCCGGCCATCAATTTAAACAAAACCAGCACCCGTCGTGAAGAGCTTCTTATCAAACCTGAGCTACTTCAAAAAATTTGGGTGTTGCGTAAGTTTATTCACGATATGGACGAGGTCGAGTCCATGGAGTTTATCCTTGATAAGATTCGTGCAACGAAAACCAATGAAGAATTCTTCGAAATGATGAAAAAATAGTACATAATAAATAAGCCTCTACTAAAGAGGCTTATTTGTTTTCAGCCCAAGGCAAATGGCATTGCTCTTGGTTTATCAACGACTTCTTTTTACTTAGCTGAGCTTATGGTTTTTTGATCAGGCTACTCAGTGTTTTCCATACAGGATAAACTCATGAAAACCGCAACTTTGACGCAGTTCCTGCAATATCTACAACAGCGCGACCCCAACCAACCAGAGTTTCTACAGGCCGTCCAAGAGGTTTACCAAAGCCTATGGCCTTTTCTAGAGCAACACCCTGAATATACAGAATTTGGTTTGTTAGAGCGTTTATCTGAACCAGATCGCATTTTTCAATTCCGCGTAACCTGGGTAGATGACACAGGGAAAACACACGTCAATCGCGCTTTCCGAGTGCAGCACAACAACGCCATCGGCCCCTATAAAGGCGGCATGCGTTTTCACCCTTCAGTCAACCAGTCCATTCTAAAGTTTCTCGCCTTTGAGCAAACCTTTAAAAACGCGCTAACCACCCTGCCTATGGGCGGTGCCAAAGGTGGCTCTGACTTTGATCCTAAAGGTAAATCCGACTTAGAGATCATGCGTTTTTGTCAGGCTTTTGTCACCGAGCTCTATCACCACATTGGAGCTGATGTCGATGTGCCCGCAGGTGATATTGGGGTAGGCGGACGCGAGGTCGGCTTTATGGCTGGTATGATGAAAAAACTCACTCGCTCTAACGAGTGCGTTTTCACAGGCAAAGGTTTTGATTTCGGAGGCAGCTTTATTCGCCCCGAGGCAACCGGCTATGGTCTAGTGTATTTCGTTGCTGAAATGCTAGCCAAAGAGAAAAAAATCCTAGAGGGTATGCGTGTTGCTGTTTCTGGAGCCGGTAATGTGGCTCAATATGCAGTGAAAAAATGCATTGAGCTAGGTGCTAAAGTGCTCACTATGTCTGACTCTAGCGGTACCCTTTATGATCCTGACGGTTTTACGGCCGAAAAACTGGCTTTGCTTATGGAGTACAAAAACCATAAGCGTGCCTCGCTACAAGAATATGCCGCCTTTACCCAAACCAAATTTTTGGCTGGTGAAAGACCATGGCATATCCCTGTTGATATAGCGCTGCCTTGTGCCGTACAAAACGAATTGGATCTGAACGACGCCAAGCAACTCATTAGCAACGGGGTTATCTGTGTGGCCGAAGGGGCAAATATGCCTACCACACTGACTGCTACCCAAGCTTTCCATGACGCCAACGTTCTGTTTGCCCCAGGCAAAGCCAGTAACGCCGGTGGTGTAGCTGTGTCTGGCTTAGAAATGTGTCAGGGTGCACAACGCTTACAGTGGGCGGCAGGCGATGTGGACAATCAACTTCACCAAATCATGAAACGTATTCACAGTAGTTGTGCTGAATACGGCTCCCAAGGCAAAACCATTAATTACGTACAAGGTGCAAACATTGCTGGCTTCGTTAAAGTCGCTAATGCCATGCTTGCTCAGGGCGTGTATTAATTAAAAGCCTGAGGCTCAGACGGTTCTTGGGGTGACAGCTTCACCTCTTCGGTTTGCAATTTATCCCAAGGACCCGTCACCTGATACTGCACGGTCATCGCTTTGGCCAGAGGCGCTTTAAATAATAGTTGGGTTAAAAAAGCCCCTATTCCCACCACCGGATTCAATGCAATCCCTGCTGCGATCGCAGCACCACTCATATCCACATTCGGCACCACCACCGCACTCATATCTAATAGTTCGGTTTTCATATTCGTATTGCCTTCTAACATAATCGTGCCTGCCGGCCCAATGACGCGCAAATTATCCGTACTTAAGGTCTGATTCGATAACCGCAAACGCCCCTTAATGTCATCAAAGGGAAAGCCATCTTGAGCTAAACCGCGCACATCAAAATCCAATTTGGATAAGCGCGACAGGGATTGCAAAGATAGCAATTCCAGCATTTTTGCGGCACGTGAATTAATTTGGTTAATGCGACCATGGTGCACACTCAGATCCACATCAGCACGCAGTTGCTGCAGGCCGGTTTGCCACGGAAAATGGTCCCATTGTATTTGCGCCTGCGCGGAGCCAGCGCCCTGTTTGAGCATGTCTTCGACGCCAATAAAATTCAGCATATCGCCTACCTGATCGCTCTGAATCTGTACGCTTAGGCCCAATCCACGCTGCGCCCCCGCCAAACGCCATGTCCCAGTCGCATGCAAACCGCCTGATGGCGTGGTGAGATGCAAAGCGGGAATATGCCACACATCCGGCTGCTCTTTGACCTGACCGTGCAGTTCCAAACGCCCTAAGCGCCACGTATCAATGCGCAAGTCATCAATGCTGAGCCGTACATCAGGTAAACGCAGTGTAAAACTCTCAGGTAGAGTCGCTTTAGGTTCTTCTGCCCCAGCTACAGCTGAAAGCTCAGCCGTCGTCTCACTATTTTCCGTCTGTGACGGCTGACGTTGCCAATGCAGCCTTTGCAACGCAGCCTGCACCTCTCCTTGAATCCTTCCTTGTTGATCTTCTCGCCAATGGATAGTGCCGGCAACCTGCTCCGAGCTAATGTCTGCTCGCCAATGCTGTGCTTTGGGTTGCTGCAGCGTGTAGGTGAGCTGATTTAATTGTGCCCCCCATAATTGCCCCTTATCAGCTTTTAAGCGCAAACGAACCAAATCCGGAAAAATGGTATTGCTCTCATCGCTTTCCGATTGATTGAACTGTCTCATTAACGCCTGCCAGGCCTCTAGGTCTAACTCTTTATGTCGCAAGTCCACCGTCATTCCTTGAAGTGGTAAATCCCTCAAAGGCTGACGCCAAGCCAAGCTACCACGGCTAAAAAAGGGAGTTTTTTGAGGATTTTCAATGAGCCGTAACTTTAACCGCTCATCAATCTGGGCCGTTAGCTGGTGTTGTTTTTTATTTAATGCCTGCCACTGTAAGCGAAAGGGTAAGGATTGCTCAGCCGTTTTATTAAGTGGTTTAGGCAGATGCAAGGCCAAGCCCTGCAACTCACTTTGTAGGCTCACAAAAAATTGGTTTTTCTTATCAAAGCCAATCTGTGCCTGATAGGTGGTTTGTCCGGATAGATGCTCCCCTAGCGCCCTATCAGGCACAGATTGGCTTTGATAAGAAAAACCAATTTTTTGTGAGCCTACAAAGTGAGTTGCAGGGCTTGGCCTTGCATCTGCCTAAACC
>DUNB01000098.1 GCA_012839585.1 Alcaligenaceae bacterium
GCCTGCTCTTGTTCAGCATCAATCGCTGCCAAGTGGATGGATTTTTCAGCCTGATTCTGCAGTTTAAGATGCGTTAAGTTCGCATCACGATCTACCCAAACGCGTGTTACCGCATTGGTTAGGCCTGCAAAATCATCAGAGCTTAGGTAGTGTTCTACCACTGTGGCATAAGCACCGGCCTCTAGCGCTATAAAGTTACGCGTAAAGCTGGCGGATTGTTCCTCGGTGTTGATGAACGCCAAGTGAATTGGCTTTTCCAACATCACAGCACGGTTAACACGTATAAATGCACCATCTTGGGCCAAGGCCAAGTTCAGCGCCTCTGGGCTAAAACCGGAGTCAACCTTTCCAAACACGTCCTGTAGACGGGCGTCTTGATTGGCCAACATGGCAGCCACGGACTCTAGTGCTACCCCATCTGGCAGTGCGTCTAGTTTAGATAGGCTGGCATTGAACTGACCGTTCACAAACACCATCCAAACGCCGTCTTCGCCATTTTGGTAGTTGCTAAGTAGATCCGCTGCCTCGTGCGTAGTCGCAGGCTGGTAGCTATTTTTTTCCATAATAGCCAACGAAGTATGACGCCATGCCTCAATACGGCTGGTCGGCCAACCTTCGGTGGTAAAACGGGCTAATGCCTGTTGACGCAAGGTGCTCAACCACGCGGCATCTGAGCCCGCCTGGTTTGCTACCTGCTCAACAAAGGGATTCACCCATGTGGGTAGGAAGGTCATACCGCAGCTCCTTTGGCTTCGGCATCAGCCTGCTCAACCCAACCGTAACCGCGCTCTTCTAGCTCTTTAGCCAAAGACGCATCGCCAGTACGAATAATGCGGCCACCGGACAAGACGTGAACGACGTCAGGCACGATGTAATCTAATAGGCGCTGGTAGTGAGTAATCACAATCATGGAGCGATCTGGAGAGCGCAAGCGGTTAACGCCTTCGGACACAATGCGTAGCGCATCAATATCCAAGCCCGAGTCGGTCTCGTCCAAGATAGCTAATTTTGGCTCTAGCATGCTCATCTGCAAGACTTCGTTGCGTTTTTTCTCACCACCGGAGAAACCTTCGTTAACGGAACGGTGCAAGAACTCTTCGCGCATACCCACTTCTTTCATTTCTGCTTTAACAAGCTTCAAGAAGTCAATGGCGTCCAATTCTGGTTTGCCTTGCTCACGACGAATCGCGTTTACAGCGGTGCGTAAAAAGTACGCGTTCGATACGCCTGGAATCTCGATGGGGTATTGGAAAGCCAAAAACAAGCCGGAGCGTGCACGATCTTCGATGGACATCTCGAGTAGATCTTGACCTAGCCATTCAACTGAACCTGAGTCAATGGTGTAGTCCTCACGACCTGCTAGCACCTGAGATAAAGTACTTTTGCCAGAACCATTAGGTCCCATAATAGCGTGCACTTCGCCGGGTTTCACTTCTAAGCTTAAACCACGTAGAATTTGTTTGCCTTCAACGGAGGCATGTAAATCTTTGATCTTTAACATTTTTTCAATAATCCCTTAACCAACACTGCCTTCGAGGCTCACACCAAGCAAGTTTTGCGCTTCAACGGCAAACTCCATGGGCAATTCTTTAATAACGTCTTTACAGAAACCATTCACAATCATGGATACCGCGTCTTCGGCAGAAATACCACGCTGCATGGCGTAGAACAGTTGATCCTCACCAATACGAGATGCTGTCGCCTCGTGTTCTACACTGGCGGTTGGGTTTTGCACCTCTATTGTTGGGAAGGTATGAGCGGAACACTCTTTACCAATCAACAGGGAGTCACACTGAGTGTAGTTACGCGCGTTTTCGGCTCTGGGGCTAATACGCACCAGACCGCGATAGGTGTTTAGACCACGACCGGCGGAAATCCCTTTGGAGATAATCGTGCTGGTGGTGTTGCGACCCATATGGATCATCTTGGTACCGGTGTCTGCCTGTTGACGGTGATTACTGAGCGCGACGGAGTAAAACTCGCCCACGGAATCATCACCACGTAGTACCACACTTGGGTATTTCCAAGTAATTGCGGAACCGGTTTCGACCTGAGTCCAGGAAATATGGGAACGTGCACCACGACATTCGCCGCGTTTGGTCACGAAGTTATAAATCCCACCAATACCGTCTTTATCACCGGGGTACCAGTTTTGAACGGTAGAGTATTTAACTTTTGCATCATCCAATGCCACGATTTCTACCACTGCAGCATGCAGCTGGTTTTCATCGCGCATTGGCGCCGTACAGCCCTCTAGGTAGCTAACAGAGGCGCCCTCTTCGGCAACAATCAAGGTACGCTCAAACTGACCGGTGTCAGGTGAGTTAATACGGAAATATGTGGACAATTCCATCGGGCATTTAACGCCTTTGGGAATAAACACAAACGAACCGTCCGAGAACACAGCCGAGTTCAAGGCAGCGTAGAAGTTATCGCTTGGTGGTACCACCGTACCTAAGTATTTTTTAATTAGGTCTGGGTATTCACGTACAGCCTCAGAGAAGGAGCAGAAAATAACGCCTACCTCGTGAAGCTGTTTACGGAACGTGGTGGCTACAGAAACGGAGTCAAACACCGCGTCTACCGCTACACCAGCTAAACGTGCACGTTCGTGCAACGGCACACCTAGTTTTTCGTAGGTGCGTAATAGCTCGGGATCTACCTCGTCTAGACTTTTAGGACCATCGGTTTTGCTTTTTGGTGCTGAGTAATAGCTGATGTCTTGGAAATCAATCGGCTCGTAATCGACTACCGACCAGGTTGGCTCTTTCATTTCAAGCCACTGGCGATAGGCGCTCAAGCGCCACTCAAGCATAAATTCAGGTTCTTGTTTAATTTCCGAAATACGTCGAATCGTGTCTTCACTCAGACCTTTAGGAATGGTGATGGATTCAATATCGGTAATAAACCCCGCCTCGTAATCACGATCTAAGAACGTGTCGAGGTGTTCATTAACAGTACTCATTAAGATAACTCCGCTGTGGAAGTGCTGGCCTGACGTCGTGATTTAGTCATAAATCCGTCGGATTGTTTTAAAGGATATTCATTATGCGGGCGGATCATGTCCGCCACGCTGACGATATTGTACGCCGAACCCTCGAA
>DUNB01000007.1 GCA_012839585.1 Alcaligenaceae bacterium
GATACAGTTTTTCTGTATCGTACTGTTGTTCATTCAAGATCAAGCGCAAGCTACGTGCCCGAGCCTCGCGAGCCAACTGTAAGTCATAAATCTCATCAGCCGTAATGCGTAATCCACCCGAATAATCATCAAAGCTGACTTTACCTTTAATGATGATGAGTTGGTCTTCTTTGAGTCGTTGGCGATTTTGCTCAAACACCTCGTTAAAAATCGTGACCTCTACCTGAGCGGAACCATCATCTAAGGTGGCAATCATCATGCGACCACGACGCGTCATGCGCACCCGCACTCCGGACAACACACCAGCAAACCACTGCGGGTCACGTGAAGCCTCGAGTCGAGCCAGTTGAGTGGGCGCAAAGCGACGCACCTCGTCTCGCCAAGCGTCAAACAAATGCCCACTAAAATAAAAACCCATCGCCGTTTTTTCTTGGCGTAATCGCGTCTGCAAATCCCACGCTGGCACTTGCTCTAGCGCCAGATCAATGATGTCGTCCGCGTCATCATCAAACAGTGACACTTGGTGCGCATTACGGGCAGCTTGGTTGGCCGCCTCCATGGCGCGGCTCACCGTCGCTAATAAAGCCGCACGGTTTTCATCAATAGAATCAAAAGCACCCGCTTTAATCAGAGACTCTAAGGTACGACGATTTAGACTGGCTCTGTCTACACGTTTACAGAAATCAAAGAGGCTTTTGAACACGCCACCGCTTTGGCGCGCGGCGATGATGGCGTGAATGGCTGCCTCGCCGGCGCCTTTAATCGCCCCCAAACCATAACGGATAGTACGAGGTGGCAAGCCTTTTTCGCTGTGCACATCTTTAACAGGAACAAAGCGGTATTCCGAGGCATTCACATCCGGAGGTAGCACCGTCACGCCATTGGCTAAGGCATCTTTCCAGAAGATCTGCATTTTATCGGTGTCATCCATATCGGATAACATGGTGGCCGCGATGAACTCTGCGGGGTGATACGCTTTGAGCCATGCCGTGTGATACGCGATTAACGCATACGCAGCAGAGTGACTCTTGTTAAAGCCGTAACCCGCGAATTTCTCCATCAAATCAAAGAGCTTGACCGCTAGCTTGGGGTCGTAGCCTTTTTCTAACGCCCCTTTTTCAAAAATCTCGCGGTGCATGGCCATCTCTTCGGGTTTCTTTTTACCCATGGCGCGTCGTAATAAGTCCGCCCCACCTAGCGAATAACCACCGATGATCTGAGAAATCAGCATCACCTGTTCCTGATACACAATCACGCCATAAGTACTTTGTAAAACCGACTCCAGATCGGGGTGGAAGTAATCCACCTCCGCACGTCCGTGTTTACGGTTCACAAAGTCCACCACCATGCCAGACTCCAACGGCCCCGGGCGGTATAGCGCCAGCATCGCGATAATGTCTTCAAAGTTACTAGGGCGTAGATTACGTAATAACTCTTTCATGCCGCGTGATTCCAGCTGGAACACTGCGGTGGTATTACCATCACACAATACTTTATAGGCGGCCTGATCATCCAACTCTAAGGTCATCAAATCAAAGTCTTTTTTATCCTCGTTAAAGCGTCGTACATATTTAACCGCCCAGTCCAAAATGGTCAGGTTACGTAAGCCCAAGAAGTCAAACTTCACTAGACCTGCGTCCTCGACGTCGTCTTTATCGTATTGCGATACGGCATTCGCGTCCTCGCCCGGTTGTCGATAAAGCGGACAGAAGTCAATTAATTTACCTGGGGCGATTAATACCCCACCCGCGTGCATACCCACACTACGTGTTAAGCCTTCTAAGGGACGGGCCAAATCAATTAGCGCTTTGACTTCTTCGTCCGTGTCGTAGCGTTCTTTAAAGGCGGGCTCTTCGGCCAGGGCGCGCTTTAGGCTCCACGGGTCGGCGGGATTAAAGGGAATCAGTTTTGATAGACCATCACACAAACCATAGGGCAGCTCTAGCACACGTCCCACATCTCGAATCACGGCTTTGGCCCCTAAGGTACCAAAGGTCGCAATTTGACTCACGGCTTGGCGTCCGTATTTTTGCTTTACATAATCAATGACGCGCTCACGATTGTCCTGACAAAAGTCGATATCAAAGTCAGGCATAGAAACCCGCTCAGGGTTGAGGAATCGCTCAAACAGCAAGTCATAGCGTAAGGGATCTAAGTCCGTAATCCCCATACTGTAGGCCACTAATGAACCGGCACCGGAGCCTCGGCCTGGTCCCACTGGAACCCCATTCGCCTTACCCCAGTTAATAAAGTCCGCAACGATCAAAAAATAACCGGGGAAGCCCATATCAATAATGGTTTTACACTCCCAAGCCAATCGATCGAAGTACTCTTTGCGGTGCGACTCCCGCTCGACCTCATCGGCATAGAGTTGTTCTAAGCGCTTTTCCAATCCCACTTCGGCTTCATGGATTAAGAAATCACCGAGCGTCATGCCTTCGGGCGTAGGAAAATCCGGCAAATGCGGTTTGCCCAGTTTGAGTTCCAAACTGCATCGTTTCGCAATTTCTACGGTATTGGCCAAGGCAGAGGGAATATCAGCAAAACGCTCTTGCATGTATTCCGTGCTCACAAAGTATTGCTCGGGCGTAAATTTGCGTACGCGACGAGGATTGGCGAGCTGCTCGCCTTCGGCAATACAGACTCGGACCTCGTGCGCTCTAAAATCCTCCGGCTCGGCGAACTGAATAGGATGGGTCGCGACCACAGGCAGGCTTAACTGTGTGGCCAACGCCAACGCCCCAGAAATATAACGCTCCTCATCGGCAAAACCGGCACGCTGCAGTTCCAAAAAATAGCGATCGGGGTAGTGTTGTTGCCATTGCTGCGCCCACGCCATCGCTTGATCGGCATTACCGGATAACAAGGCTTGCCCCACATCACCTTGGTGTGCCCCTGACAGTAAAATCAAATCAGGCTGATTCAACAGCCACTCGCGTTTGACCTCGCCCCGTCCTTTGTACTGGTTGTCTAACCACGCCTGGGTCAACAAGTCACACAACGCCAAATAACCTTGGTGATTCATCGCCAATACTGCCACTCGGAAAGGCTTGTCTCGATCTAGCTCGTTTTCTAAATACAGATCACTGCCGGCGATGGCTTTAATCCCTTGCTTACGGGCCGCTTTGTAAAACTTAATCAAGCCAAACAGGTTACCCAAATCCGTCAGAGCAAGCGCGGGCTGTCCGTAGGCTTTGGCCTTGGCCACCATCGCAGGGATCCGTGTAATACCATCCACTACCGAAAACTCGGAATGACTACGTAAGTGGACAAAAGAAGGAGTAGTTGTCATAAGAAACTCGATGGGGATTAGTGCTGCATGGCGTGCCAGGCACGTTCTAGGCGTTTAACAGAAATAGGCATGGGGGTACGTAGTTCTTGGGCAAAAAGCGAGACACGTAATTCCTCGAGCATCCAACCAAAGCGCGTGAGCTGCGGATCCTCTGCCCCTTTGAGTGCCACCTTAGCACGCAAGTATTTGGTCTGCCATGGTAATAGATCTCCTAATAAGCGCTGGTCGCGAGCAGGGTCTGTCCGCAATTTATCCATGCGAATTTGTAGCGCTTTAAGATAACGCGGGTAATGCGCTAATTGTTGGGGATCCGTATCACGAATAAACCACTTATGTACTAACCGGCTTTGCTGTGCCTGCATGTCTTCGTATGCTTGGGTGTGCGACTTTACCGTAGGTAATTTTCGCATCACCTCGGTCCAAGCCTGCAAAATAAGGTTGGTTTGCTTAGCCACCTCTTGCACGATCAAACCAAACCGGTTTCTGGACTGCTCCACGCGCTCAGTAAAGGCCTGCGCATCGGTAGGCCAGGGCTCCTGTAAGCAAGACTGGTCAATCGCTGCATCGATGATTTGGTTTTTGAGATCTTCTTGGCTACCCAGCGTCATATAAAGCAAGGCCATTCGGGTTAGCTCTTTGAGATTTTTCTCTTGAAACTTTACCGCTTCACGTAACGCGATTTTAAACAAGCGACGTAAACCCACCTTATGCTGGCGTAAGGCCACCGCTGGGTCATCAAACACATCCAATTCGCAATAATCGCCCTTTTCCACCAAAGCGGGATAGCCAATCACCGCCTGACCTCGACGGCGAATCTCTAAAATTTCCGGTAGCTTGCCAAAGCTCCACGTTGTAATTTGATCATGGTCCAAGGCTTTAGCCACGGATTTATCCTTAACCGCTACCTCTTGGAATGACGCCTGAGCGGCTTGACCATGCTCGGCCTTTAGTTTATCTAAGTTACGCCCGCCCGATAACATCCGCCCGTGCTCATCAACCACCTTAAAATTCATTAATAAGTGAGTAGGCAGGTTTTCCTGTTTGAAATCAGAAGCCTGCAGACGCACGCGCTTTTGCTTCCAGACATCATCAATCAGGGCTTCGATCAGGCTTTTAGCGGGGGCCTGTGCAAACTCAAACCAGCGCTGATGGAAGCCTTCGGCGTAATCCGGCACAGGGACCGTGGCTCTACGCAAGCGCTGCGGCAAAGACCGCAACAAATGCTGCACTTTTTCCTTGAGCATGCCTGGCACTAACCATTCGGCTCGTTCGTTGTCTATTTGATTTAAGTGAAACAAAGGCACGGTAACGGTAAGGCCATCCCGCACTGAGCCGGGCTCAAAGTGGTAATCGGCTTTGAGTTTGACGCCTTTCCACTCAATTTGGCGTGGAAACACATCGGTAGTGACGCCAGCCGCCTCGTGTTGCATGAGCTGATCACGACTGAGCAACAAGGCATCTGCCTTGGCTTTGGGCAGTTTTTTATACCAACGCTCTAAAGTCGCTGTTTGATAAATATCGGCGGGAATCAGATTGTCATAAAAAGCATAAATTAAGGCGTCATCAACCAAAATATCGGGACGTCGCGTTTGATGCTCTAGTTTTTCTACAGCATGAATTTGCTGATCGTTATGTTTGATAAAAGGCAGGTTAGATTGGATTTCCCCTGCTACCAAGCCATCACGAATAAAAATCTCGCGGGCCTCTACGGGATTGATGCGCCCATAATGGACGCGCCGTCCACTATAAATCGTCAAACCATATAAGCTGGCTTTTTCATTGGCCACCACCCTACCGGCTCGCTTTTCCCAACGGGCATCGGACCACGTTTTTTTCAGTAAATGATCGGCGACTCGTTCCACCCAAACGGGTTCAATGCGTGCCAAGCAACGGGCATAAAGTCGCGTGGTCTCGACCAGTTCGGCCGCTAACACCCAACGTCCTGCTTTTTTACCCAAGGTGGAGCCGGGGTGCATATAAAAACGAATATCGCGTGTTCCTTGATAGACGTTTGCGTCTTCGGATTTATGACCTATGTTGCCAATTAAACCGGTCAATAAACACAAATGAATTTGCTCATAGGTGGCAGGGCTTTCGTTTAAGCGCCAGTTTTGCTCACGGACTAAGGTGTGTAGCTGTTTATGTACCTCGCGCCACTCCCTAAAGCGCATGGGGGATAAAAAGCGCTCGCGCAATAGCGCGGCTAATTTACGATGAGAAAGGCGGCTTTTAATTTGCTCGCCATACCACTGCCACATCTTAATGAAAGAAAGAAATTCCGATTGCGCCTCGACAAAAATTTGATGCGCCCGTTCGGCCGCCCGGTACAAGACCCACGAGA
>DUNB01000099.1 GCA_012839585.1 Alcaligenaceae bacterium
ATCATTCGACAGTATATCGAGCAACAGCAAACGCCACCGTAGTCTCAAAGGACGGCGTTGCCGTCCGCGCTATTCTTACTCGCCCTAAACGACGAGCCTTTCCGCGCATTTTGGTAAAATGGCAAATTCCTCGCCACCTATACGCCCAATGAGATCTTTTGGCCCCAGAGCCTCACGGAGGGTTTTCGCAAATAAATGCAACACCTCATCACCTACAGCATGTCCATGAGTGTCATTGATAGCCTTAAAATAATCGACATCAACGAGCAAAACAAAATGATCTCTGCTTGATATTTCGACGATTCGGCTCTCTATGGCAGAAAAAAAACCACGTCTATTTAAGCATCCAGTTAATACGTCTTCGTCTCTTTCCCGGCGTAAACGCTCAACATGATCATGCATCACCACGATCATCAACACAACCGCAAAAAACACCACAAAAAATAATAGACTGACCTGCAGTACCAACCAAAAAGTACTAGAGCTAAAGCGTTCTTTTAAACTGTCCCCCGAGGGGATAAGTAGAGTTATGGGTGTTCTAACAAAAAAGCTCAAAGAAAATATAAAAAAGGTCCAATAGAGAATCCTGTCGATCAGCTTGCTTTCTTTTAGGTATTTAAGCGCAGGCATGACCATTAAAATAATTAGTCCGCAGCCAAAATTCAATAAATAGATCCTGGCTAATATATTTTTATCCACATAATAAAAATAATATAAGCCAATCATCACAAAAGAAATCAAGATGAACTGTGCGACATAGGGCATTTTTCTAGCATGCCTAAAAAGCACCCCCTGACACAAAAACACCATAGCGCTCAAATAAACAAAAGCGGTCACTAAGGCATTGAGCCCATAGTCTGCGGGCACTTTTAGAATCTGCATTAACAGCCCTACGGCATACAAAAGAAATGCCGCTATGATGTGGAGCAAGTAGCGTTCTTTTCTTTGATACATCCATAGCCCATAGAACACCATAGCCAATAGCATGGCAATTCCTGGCCCACTCAAAGTAAGAAGCCTAATCTCGGTATGCAAATTCATTATTAATAACCAGAAATATCAGTGCCTATTTGCTCATGGCCGTTAGGTCCAATACAAACAATATCAAAATTATATAATGCGGGTGGCCTTATTACTCTTTCAGACTACTCCTCGTTCACGTCAGTCACAACCCAATCGTGGTTTATACTGCTTGCGCAGTTACAGCCTGAATCTTACTATTGATAATGACGGCGTTTAATTGCTGTCACCCGTGCATCGTTGGCGGGTCTCTTTTTAGGAGTCCGTTATGCATATACAAACCTTTCAGTGGGTCATCGACCTCAACGTGGATGGGCAGGTGTCCTTGTGGGAAATTTGGGAAACCATGCGTTGGATTTTCCGCATTCCTGGCAGTTTAGCTGTAGAGTTTTTAGGACAATTCCCTGCCGTTGCCCAAATGCTGCACATCGAAGCCTCCGCCGCCACTGGCTACGGCAGTCTAGATGGCTTATTGAGCAAGGTTATTTCCTCCTTGTTCTGGGTATCACTTCTGATGTGGCTATTATCATTGGGCAGCAAACCAAAACCTCGTCACAACTACTTAGACGAGAACAGCAGCACTCAACCCTTGCTGTTGCCCATGCCTAAAGACTACCCGGTCTTGCGTGGCCATCATTAACCTTTAGCCCGCTTCCCAGCGGGCTTAGTGTTTTTGAAGCTCACCCAGCCAAACATATAAAAAGCCGCTTTTATGAGCTGCCCCCTAAAACAGGATTGAAGTCCATGCTTTTGAGGCGGTTCATTTTAAAGCGGCTTTTTATCTTGTAAAACGCGTCATTAAGTGACGTCTGTACTTTTAAGCAAATTAAGCGTGAGGTTCTAAACGCTCTTTACCACCCATATAGGGTCGTAGTACTTCGGGGATAATGACACTGCCATCCGCCTGCTGATAGTTTTCTAGCACAGCGACTAGAGTTCGTCCCACAGCCAAACCTGAGCCATTTAGCGTATGTACGTAATCAGGGCGACCTTTTTCCATACGGAAGCGCGCTTGTAAGCGACGTGCCTGGAAGGCCTCGCAATTAGATACCGAAGAAATCTCACGCCAGGTGTTTTGCGCAGGCAGCCAAACCTCTAGGTCATAGGTTTTGGCTGCGGAAAAGCCCATATCACCAGTACAAAGAGCAACCACACGATACGGTAAGCCCAAACTTTGCAAAATGGTTTTGGCATGCTCTACCATTTCATCCAAGGCTTCGTAGGATTTTTCAGGGTGAACAATCTGCACCATCTCCACTTTATCAAACTGATGCTGACGGATAATGCCTCGTGTATCACGCCCCCCGCTGCCAGCCTCGGAGCGGAAGCATGGGCTATGAGCCGTTAAACGTATGGGTAGGTCGGCACTGTTTAGGATTTCATCGCGCACCGATCCAGTCAGTGTGATCTCGGAGGTGGAGATCAAATACATGTCTTCGGCAGGGCCTTCTTCTTCGTCTGTGTGGTTCTGCCCCCCTTTGGTAACCCAGAACATATCGTCCTTGAATTTAGGCAGCTGCCCTGTGCCAAACAACGTCGAGCTATTCGCAATATAAGGGGTATAGCATTCGGTATAGCCGTGTTGCTCTGTCTGCACATCCAGCATGAATTGAGCTAATGCACGATGCAATTTGGCGATAGGGCCTTTGAGCATCATAAAACGCGAGCCGGCTATTTTACGCGCAGCCTCAAAATCCAAGCCGATCCCTTCGCCAATGGCTACGTGATCTTTTACCTCAAAATCAAATGGTGCTGGGATGGCATCTGGATCATCATTACCAGGGACCCAACGGAATACCTCTACGTTTTGTTCCTCTGATTCGCCCACAGGAACACTCGCATGTGGAATGTTCGGGATGCCACTAAGCCAGTCATGCATTTCGTGCTGAATAGCAGACAGCTGTTTTTCTAGTTCGTGCAGCTGCTGCGGAATCTGTTTGGACTCAGCCATTTCTTTAGAGGCGTCTTCGCCTTTGGACTTGAGCTGACCAATCAATTTAGACACGGTGTTGCGACGGGCTTGTAGGGTTTCTGTTTCAACCTGTACCGCTTTTCGTTTGGCCTCGAGCTGATTAAATCGCTCAGTATCAAAAGGCACGCCACGCGTAGCCAGCGCGGCAACGACGTCATCTAAGTTTTTACGCAACAGGTTAATGTCTAACATAACAATAGGCTCTAGGAAGAATAAGAATAGGAGAATTGTAGCGAATTCGTGGCCACTATTTAAGGCATCATGACGATTTGCTACGTTTAGCTTGTTTATCTAAGTCAGCTAAAAACTGTAATTTGGCTGCAATTTTTTGCTCTAAGCCACGATCAGTAGGAATATAAAAACGCGGATTTAAACCCTGAGGGAAATAGTTTTCGCCTGCCGCATAGCCATGAGGCTCATCGTGGGCATAGCGATAGGCTTTGCCATGACCTAGTTCTTTCATCAGTTTGGTCGGCGCATTACGCAGGTGCACCGGCACTGGCGCACTGCCGTGCTCGGCCGCGTAACGACGAGCCTGATTATACGCCATATAGCCGGCGTTACTTTTGGCTGCCACCGCCATATAAATAACGGCTTGCGCCAAAGCTAACTCCCCCTCTGGAGAGCCCAGGCGCTCGTAGGTAGAGGCGGCATCGTTCACTATCTGCATGGCTCGGGGATCAGCTAAGCCGATGTCTTCCCACGCCATCCGCACCAAACGCCGTGATAAATAGCTGGCATCGGCCCCCCCGTCTAACATACGACAAAACCAATACAAGGCGGCATCGGGGTCCGAGCCTCGTACCGATTTATGCAGCGCGCTGATCTGATCATAAAAAGCATCGCCCCCTTTATCGAATCGTCGTAGGTTCTGTGATAGGGACTGCTCTAAATAAGCATTATCCACCACCTCTACCCCAGCAGCTTGCGCGGATTCTGCTACCACCTCTACCGCATTGATCACACGCCTCGCATCGCCATCAGCCCAGGTAGCCAGTTCTTGTTTGGCTTCGTCAGTAAAGCTCAATGTTGTTTGTAAATCAGCCACAAACACCTGCACTGCCTTATCGACCAAAAATAGCAGCTCATCCACGCTTAATGGCTTGAGCACATAGACGCGAGCGCGTGATAACAGCGCTGAATTCACTTCGAAAGAGGGGTTTTCTGTGGTGGCACCAATGAAAGTGAATAAGCCACTTTCCACGTAAGGTAAGAATGCGTCTTGTTGGGCTTTGTTAAAACGGTGTACCTCATCCACGAACAAGATGGTGCGACGGCCTTGGCCTTGAGCGATTTGGGCTTTAACAACGGCATCACGAATGTCTTTGACGCCGCCTAACACCGCAGAAATCGCAATAAACTGCGCATCAAAACCTTGCGCCATCATTCTGGCCAAGGTGGTCTTACCTACACCTGGAGGACCCCAAAAAATCATCGAGTGCGGTCGCCCTGATTCGAACGCCACACGTAACGGTTTACCAGGCGCAACCAAATCGGTTTGCCCCACCACCTCGTCTAAAGAGGTGGGACGCATACGCTCAGCTAGCGGCGCATACGGCACCTGATCCGCATTGAATAAATCTTGCTCCATGAATAGGCCTACGGCAGGGTCACTACATCCACATCGGCGGGAGGGGTAAAACGGAAGTCTTCGGCTCGAAACGAGATACCTGTTTTAATACCGGAGAGTTGGATCACTGTCTGCTGACCAAAGGCATCTAACAGCACTAAGCGCACAGGGCTACCTGCTGCAAAACCTATGTCAACATAATCGAAGCCAGCATCACTGCCTTTGGGGGAAGCGCGCAACCACTTTAATCCGTCCTTATCTGGTCTAGCCGCCAAGTCAAAGCTTTGATCTAGATCCCCAGAGCCAAACAATATCGCTGCTGGTGAGGTACCAATGGCTTGGTCCACACTGCGTTTTGTTAATTGATTCAGGTCAGGATCATACTGATAAAGCTGCTTACCATCTGAAAGGACGAGTTGCTCGTACGGCTTAAGTACCTGCCATTTAAATTTGCCTGGGCGCTCAAAAGCGAACTCCCCCGTTTGCGCAGGGCGTTGATTGCCTTGAGCATCTAAGGTGCTCTGGCTAAAACTACCTGTGGCACTTTGTACCTGTTTCACAAAGTCACGTAGCTGCTCAGTCGCGGTTTGGGCATACCCAACGGTACCAACTCCCAATAACACCAGCGCTGCACTCCATTTTTGCCACCATTTCATCATTATGTCCTTTGTGCTGATTTACTCTTTATTTATCGGAACTAGAATTTCTCTGTTGCCATTCGGGCCCATCGGCGAAACGATACCGGCTTTTTCCATCTCCTCGATCAAACGAGCCGCGCGGTTATAGCCAACTCGTAATTGACGCTGCACACCGGAAATAGAAGCCCGTTGCGTTTCCATCACTACAGCCACAGCTTGATCATATAAGGGATCGGATTCCGCATCCACAAAACCTGTCACAGCATTTACGCCATCACCGGTTTCACCGGGTGTTCCGCCCTCTAAGATGCCATCAATATAATCTGGTTCCCCTTGCGCCTTGAGGTAGTCCACCACGCGATGCACCTCATCATCATCCACAAAAGCACCATGGACTCGGATCGGCACCGATGTGCCAGGAGGCAAATACAGCATATCACCTTGACCCAGCAAGGTCTCGGCTCCCATTTGATCCAAAATGGTACGGGAGTCGACTTTAGAGGACACTTGGAACGAAATACGAGTGGGAATATTGGCTTTAATTAACCCGGTAATCACATCCACACTAGGACGCTGAGTCGCCAGGATCAAGTGAATACCTGCTGCCCGCGCTTTTTGCGCCAAGCGCGCAATAAGCTCCTCGATTTTCTTACCCGCTACCATCATCAAGTCAGCCAACTCATCGATAACCACCACAATAAAGGGTAGGCTATCTAAAGGCTCTGGCGCATCAGGCGTTAATGAAAACGGATTAGGGATGTTTTCGCCACGCGCCTTGGCTTCTTTGATCTTGGTATTAAACCCTGCCAAATTACGCACCCCCATTTTACTCATGAGTTTGTAACGGCGTTCCATCTCGTTTACACACCATGTCAACGCATTCGCGGCCTCTCGCATATCGGTGACCACCGGAGCGAGCAAATGCGGGATGTCCTCGTAAACGCTCATTTCAAGCATTTTGGGATCAATTAATATCAACCGCGCTTGCTCTGGTGTTGCTTTATACAAAATCGATAGAATCATGGCATTGATCCCTACCGACTTACCTGAGCCCGTGGTCCCTGCCACCAATAAATGCGGCATACGCGCTAAATCTGCCACCACGGCGTGTCCGGCAATGTCCTTGCCCAAAGCGACCGTTAGCAGGGATTTTGCATCCACAAAGTTTTTGGAGCCCACAATCTCCTCTAGGCGCACCATTTGGCGCTTAGGATTGGGCAGCTCCAGGCCCATCAAGTTTTTGCCTGGAATGGTTTCAACTACGCGTATATCCACCAAACTTAAAGAACGCGCCAAGTCTCTGGATAGGTTAACAATCTGACTGCCTTTTACACCGGTTGCAGGTTCAATTTCATAACGTGTGATCACAGGACCAGACTGGGCCTCCATCACGGTCACATTGACCCCAAAATCACCGAGCTTTTTCTCAATTAAGCGTGAAGTAAACTCTAAGGTTTCGGCAGAAATAGGCTCGCCTAGCTCTTCGGCGGGCTCTAATAAATCTAATGAAGGCAACCCCACCTCTTGTGGTATTTTCGTGGCCTTAGCAATGGCTACCTGAGTCTGTGTTTGGATGGGGTGTTGTGACAAGGCCTCGGGCTCTGTCTGGCTGTCTGAGACCGAATGCGTGGCTTCTGTAGCAGAGACCGCTTTTTCTTCTATCTTGGTAGCCGTCTCTACCGGCTCTGGGTCATCAAAAATAGGATGTTTGTAGGGACGCGCTGGAGCCACGGAAGTCGCGGCTACCGCCCCCAAGGTGGGCTCCACCCGTGTTGGAGCAACCGCATGACCTAATACCGGCTCGGTGCGCTCCTGTTCCTGTTGACGTTGTTCTTGTTTGGTCGTGACACTTTCTTGGCGCTCAGCAATGCTGGCCTGACCGGCGCGCTTGTCCGCCCTGCTCTCTTTGACTGCTAATAAACGCAGATAGGCATGCTCTAGCCAGCCACCAATTTTCTCAGCGACACTTAACCAGGAGAACGCAAAAAACCAGCTCGCCCCCACGCACATTGCCACCAAGAGCAAAATCACGGCGCCTGCCGAGCCTAGGTAGGTTCGCAATAAATGGCTTAATAACTGACCTATCTGGCCTCCCGCCCCTGCAGGCAAGTGTTCTCCGTAGCGTATTTGTAAGGCCTCAAAGCCCATTGTTCCTACAAAGAACAACGCAAAGCCGATGCCTAACTCCCACGGAACGCGGGGTAATGGGTCTTGAATTTTTATCGTAGGCATTACAATTAAGGTCATACGCTTAAAGCCTACGATTAAATGGCGCGCAATCAGCACTACCCAGAGCCACGCACTGTAGCCAAAAAGGTAAAATAATATATCCGCCACATAGGCGCCAAATTTACCACCTTGGTTATGGATGGTGCCCGCCTCAAGGGAGTACGACCACGCAGGATCGGAACTATTCCACGTATAAAGCACCAAAGCTAGCCAAGCCGCTAGCACTAGCAAAACGAACCAACGAGCCTCCGTTAAGATGGTTGATAGCCGTTGTTGCCAGATAGAGGGCCCATTACGGACGTTTTTTGCGGAGCGATTTGAAGTTGCAGGTATTCTAGCCATGACTCATTATAATTGGCTGGTCATTGATTTTTGGGAAATAACACTATGTCTACTGTTAAACACGCTAAAGTTTTAATCCTTGGTTCAGGTCCAGCGGGTTACACCGCAGCTATTTATGCTGCACGTGCTAATTTAAATCCTGTTCTTATCACAGGGTTAGAGCAAGGTGGTCAGTTAATGACCACTACGGATGTCGATAACTGGCCTGCTGATACCAATGGCGTCACAGGTCCAGACCTAATGGCACGCTTTCAAGCACACGCTGAACGCTTTGAAACAGAATTAGTCTTTGATCAAATTGTATCGGTAGACTTGAAACAACGTCCATATACTTTACAGGGTGATGGCGGTATGACCTACACCTGCGATTCACTGATTATATGCACAGGTGCCTCTGCGATGTACTTGGGCTTACCGTCTGAGCAGGAGTTTATGGGTCGCGGCGTGTCTGGTTGCGCCACTTGTGATGGCTTTTTCTATAAAAATCAAGACGTTATAGTAGTTGGGGGTGGTAACACAGCCGTAGAAGAGGCTTTGTACCTGTCCAACATCTGTAAAACCGTTACCTTAGTACACCGTCGCGACACCTTTAGGTCTGAGCCGATCTTAACCGACAAATTGATGGAGCGTGTAGAAAATGGCAACATCAAGCTCAAGCTATTTTATGAACTCGATGAGGTTTTAGGTGATGCTTCTGGCGTAACAGGTGTACGTCTACGCAACAACCAAGACAACACAACCGAAGAGCTCGATGTCACTGGCGTGTTTATCGCTATTGGTCACCACCCAAACACAGAGCTCTTCGCCGGTCAGCTAGAGATGAAAGACGGCTACATCATTACCCGTAGCGGCCTAGAGGGCATGGCCACCATGACCTCTGTAGAGGGCGTCTTTGCTGCAGGTGACGTACAAGACACCATTTATCGTCAAGCCATTACTAGCGCCGGTACGGGTTGTATGGCAGCGCTGGATGCACAACGCTGGTTAGAGAGTGAAGGAAAATAAGCCTCAAGCTGTCTTTAGGGAGTTCAAAAACCTAAAGACATTAAAGCAGCGCATCAAAACACAGCAGGCCGCCCCGCCTGCTGTGCGCTCTGCTGTGCCCTCTGAGTCCTTTTCGTCCTTAGTTTCCGTTAAAAACACTCCCTCCACGGCAACACAACCCTCTGATAAAGAACTTTTTTTACAAGCTGTGCGTGACGTTAAACCGCTCAAACCAAGTCAACGTCATCACGAGCAACAGCAGCGCAAAAAACAAGCCGCACAACAAGCAGAGCAATTCAAACGTCGTCAACAACACGCTCTGGGTCAAAACCGCCTCGCCTCCCTCACTGCCCTCTCTGACCACTACACCTCTGATTATGATGACCTGCCTCGACAGGACTACCTAAACCCCATGTGTGGCACAGATGTCTTACGCAATCTAAAAAAAGGACGCTGGCCCATTATGGCAAGCATCGACTTGCACGGCGCCACCGTCGATCAGGCCCGATTACGCTTAGAGTATTTTTTACAACATAGCTTGGTTGAAGGCTTCAAATGTGTGCGCATTGTGCATGGCATAGGCTACGGCTCTAAAACAACCGGACCGGTTCTACCCGCTACGGTGCGGCGCTGGCTCAGCCAATTGGATTTTGTGCTGGCGTATACAGACTGTGCCCCTAGAGAAGGGGGTGAAGGCGCTGTTAAAGTCCTATTGCGCACTTCAGCTCATTTATCCATTTAACTCGTTATCGGCTATCACTATGAGCTGGATTTACCTATCCATCGCTATTTTTGCGGAAATCATTGCTACCACCGCTTTAAAAGGGGCAGAAGGATTTACTCGACTCTGGCCCTCTGTAATTACGATTAGCGGCTATGCAGTGGCTTTTTATTGTTTATCGTTATCCTTGCGCACTATTCCCGTAGGCATTGCTTATGCCGTATGGTCTGGTGTGGGCATCGTGGCCATTTCATTGATTGGTTTGTTTTTATATAAACAAAGCCTGGATGCCGCTGCGCTTGTAGGGATTGCTTTAATTGTGGCGGGCGTTTTTGTATTAAATATTTTTTCTAAAAGCGGGCATATCTAACGCAAAAACCAAAGGCTAAAAACACAAAGAGCCAGCCTGATAAATCAAGCTGGCTCTTTGTGGATTTTATTATAGTTTTGGTTACTGCTATGCCTTATGCGGCGAACCCTATTAATTGGGCTGTTGTCGTCTCCTCACCTGCATGATTAGTATTATGCATGATTTGTTTTTATTTAACACTTAGGGTATGCACTTAGTTTTAGATAAAGTCAAACGCGTCAGCTAGGCTTCGTATTTTTTCTTCGCCTTGCTTGGCATCTATCTGTACAGCAGCCTTAACAGGGCCCACCTTGGTCTGTAATTGAATACCTAACGCCTCTAGCACTGACAGTACCAAAGCTAGCTCTGCGCGTGGCTTACCCTTTTCTATATCAATCACCCACTGCCGACTCACGCCAATTTGTTCAGCCAATTGCGCTTGGCTCAGTTTTAATTCTCGCCTACGACTGCGCACCAACACAGCAAAATCCTCTGTAGTAATCAATTGATGCATCGCTTTCCCCTTTATGTCATCGTGCGATCACAGTGTATATCAAATTCGTCCAGACCAGCCCGTTGTCTATTCCTTGTCTATCCAATATGTTCCTACTGTCTTTTTATCGGTATATTAAGGTTAACTATACTAAAGCACTATTATTACAAACGCCTAGACAAACAAAAATAGCTCGCTCGGAGGAATTATGGAGCCAAATACATTGCAGTTCGATCAATACCCGCAACAGCCACATGGTGGCACGCTGGTTAATCAGGTAGTCCCAGAGCACCTGCGCGAGGCAGAACTGGCCCGCGCCGTAGATCTGCCTGCCATTCGTATCGATCTGGAGGCCGTGATTACGATCGAAATGATCGCCACGGGGGTTCTATCACCCAATAAAGGTTTTATGAAAGAGGTGGATTACCTCTCAGTATTAGAAAATGGTCGCCTTAGCAACGGCGTCATCTGGCCGGTCCCTTTGAGCTTTGCCCCCAGCGGAGCTCACAATGCCAAAACCATTAAGAACCTAAAAGTCGGCGATCAGGTGGTATTAGTAAATACAGAAAAACAACCTATTGCCCTGTTAGATGTTGAGGATATTTTCCCCTACGACAAATCATTGCGTGCACAAAAGCTCTTTGGCACGACCGATCGCAATCACCCTGGCGTGGACTCGATTTACCGTCGCATGGGCGACACCTCTTTAGGTGGCACTTTGCACCTGCTGAATCGTGTCGATTGGGGGCCTTTTGAAAAGCTACGCCAAGAACCCAAAGACACCTGGCATTTATTTTATGAAAAAATGAAATTTAACTCTGTAGCGGGCTTTATTACAGGTGCTAATCCGCTACATCGCGGCCATGAATACATTCACCGTAACGCTCTAGAGGAAATTGACGGTTTATTTTTACAGCCCTTAGTTGAAATGGCTAAACGCGAGTATGTGCGTCACGAATATCGCATGCAGGCGTACCGCAATGTCTTGGACACCTACTACCCTAAAGATCGCTCCATATTATCGCCCTTACGCGTTACTTATATTTTCGCGGGCCCCAGAGAAACCGTTCTCCACGCTCTTATCATGAAAAACTATGGCTGCACGCACGCCTTAATTGGGCGTGACCACGCCGGCATTGGTGATTATTACGATAAATACGCCAGCCATAGTATTTTTGATCAATTCACCCCCGGAGAACTGGGTATCGATATCCGTCTTTTCCACGAGGTGTTCTACTGTAGCCGTTGCGCTAGTCACGCTACCACCCAAACCTGCTCACACGATGAGCGTTTCCGTTTAAATATCTCTGGAACAGGCATACGTGAAATGCTGCGTCACGGGATTTTGCCTCCCAAAGAGGTGGTTCGTCCCGAGTCGGCCCTAGCCGGTATTCAAGGCGTGCAACCCAAAGGAGTGGATGAAAACAACGAAGCCGTCTTACCTGTGGGTAAAGTGATCAAAAGCATGTACCCCTACTACCTGAATTACACTCGTTTAGGGGGCCAAAAGCGCCATCAGCCTTTAGACATAAAGGACCTGAATGTACGTGATCTAGAGGCAGCGACCTTAGATGCACGCCAACATGCTACGGATATTTATGCCGACGTCTACGCCGAATACAGCGCCCTGTTAGATCACAACCGTAATCTGCAGCCCATCTGGCAAGAAGACGCTCGCCAAGCCTTGCGCTTACAGCAGGAACGCCTGATCAGTGACCTAGAGGAAAAACTGCAACAGGCACCTGAAACCGCTTCGGACGAGTTTATGTATCAGGATCGAGCCGAGGTGGAGCGCGAACTGAATGTAGCCAACAAGCTACTGGCCGACATTCCCACCTCGTTACAGGCCGAGCATCTACAAGAGCGCACCTGGAACGTGCTCCCTTATAAACGTTATCGCGGCGCAGATAACGACGACTAATTCGTTATATAAAAAACAGGCCTTAGACCGCGCATCGTTTCTTGATCAATAATACGATGCCAGGTCTAAGACCTGTTTCCATTTATCTTGATGCGAGCTTGTTTCAATCATCGTTGTCCACAGAGGCCAGCAACCACTCCCCGCCTAGCTGGGTCTGACAACACTCCAACCAGGCTCGAGCTGCTTGCGAAAGATAACGACCGTTCCACAATAACGTCACCTCCCAACTCAAAGGCTCTTTTTCCTCAATGACCTTATAGACCAGTTCGGTGGGCAGTCTAGAGCAAAAAGGCTCAGGTAATAGCGCCACACCTAAGCCGGCTTGAGCCATCGAGATCAGCCAATCCCACTGACTACTTTGTGCATAAATCCGTGGCTGCAACTGCTCTTGGGCAAAGCGCTGACGTAATAGACGCGTTAAACCAAAATCATCATTTAATAATAAAAGCGGTTTTTGTACGACTTGCGCTAGGGCAATGGAGTCTTTGTTGCGAGCCAGCAATTCAGGCAGAGCGATGGCATACACATCATGTCGAGCCACCACCTGATGCTCCAAAGGCAATAACTGATCGACGGGAGCAATACTAAAGCCCACATCCAACTCGTTAGTGGCCACCATCTGCTCAATGGCGGGTCCAGGGTACTCGTGAATCTGTAAAGAGATCGTCGGATAACGTTCTCTAAAGTCCTTCATCACCTGGGTAAATAACAAGTTAATCATAGGCGGTATGCCTATATTGACACGCCCCTGACTCAGGGCTTGCACCTCGTGAACCTCTTGCTCCAAACGTACCAAGGCCGTGAGCACATCACTGCCTTTTTCATACAACACTCTTCCAGCATCACTTAATAAAAGCGGTCTGCCGTTGCGAATGATCAATGTTTCACCTATTTGATCTTCTAAGCTACGCACCATTTTACTGACCGTTGATTGGCTTACCCCTAAGGACTGGGCAGCGGCGGTAAAACCGTTTAAACGCACGGTTTCCACAAAATATCTAAGCGCTATAACATTCAGCATAATTATGTAATATATGAATAGGATGCAGTTATTTTAGTCATATTTGTAATGATATGCTCGAGTTACAGTAAAAAAACAAATGTAACAGGAGCAATTTATGTGGCAGCAACGTCTTCGTCGAGCAGATCTACACCAAAAAATCATGCCTGCTGAACAGGCAGTGCAATACATTAAAGCCGGTATGACGGTGGGAATGAGTGGTTTCACTCGTGCGGGGGACAGCAAAGCGATTCCCGTTGCACTAGCCGCTAAATCTGCCACCCAAGGGCCTTTAAACCTCACTCTTTATACAGGTGCCTCGTTGGGCAACAACAGTGATGGTCTAATGGCTGAGTCCGGCGTGCTTGCCCGCCGAGCGCCCTTCCAAGTGGACGCTGACATGCGTCGTAGCATCAATGAAGGCAAAGTCTTATTTTACGATCAGCATCTTTCAGAACTAGCTGAACATTTACGTGCGGAACCAGGCTATCCCATCGACGTTGCTGTGATCGAGGCCATCGCCATCACAGAAGAAGGTCATATTGTGCCCAGCACCTCTGTGGGTAACTCGGCCACTTTTGTGAGCCAAGCCAAAAAGATCATTATTGAACTCAACACCGCCATGCCTGCCGGTTTAGAAGGCTACCATGATGTGTACCTGCCCAAAACCCGTCCAGGTCGTGAACCCATTCCTTTGACTGATGTGAGTCAGCGTCTAGGCACACAAGCCATTGCAGTGGACCCCGAGCGTATTGTCGCTATTGTGTTGACTGACACCTTGGACAGCCCTTCTACCGCCACTCCTCCCGATGCTGAAACCCAAGCCATCGCCAAACACATTGTAAGCTTCTTAGAGGGTGAAGTGGCAGCAGGCCGCTTAACCGAGTCCTTACTGCCCTTACAAGTCGGTATAGGCAGCATCGCCAATGCTGTCACCCAAGGTTTAGTCGAATCAAACTTCAAAGACTTAACCATGTACTCTGAAGTCCTGCAAGACAGTGCCTTTCATTTATTAGAGTCAGGGCAGCTTAAATTTGCCTCCGCTTCTTCCATTACGGTGACCGCACCGATGATGGAGCATTTTTTCGCTAATTTGGATCACTACAGAGACCGCGTGGTGCTACGCCCACAAGAAATCAGTAATCACCCAGAGATTGTGCGTCGTTTAGGCATTATTGCCATTAACGCGGCCTTAGAGTTCGATCTCTACGGCAACGTCAACTCCACCCATGTCAGTGGCACCAAAATGATGAATGGCATTGGTGGCTCAGGGGATTTTGCCCGTAACGCTCATTTGTCTATCTTTGTGACCAAATCCTTGGCCAAAGGGGGCGCAATCAGTCGCGTGGTACCGATGGTGTCCCATGTGGATCATTGCGAACACGATGTGGATATCTTAGTCACCGATCAAGGTTTGGCTGATCTACGCGGCTTAGCGCCCCGAGAGCGTGCAGCGCTTATTATTGAAAACTGCGTGCACCCTAATTACCGAGCCGCTTTGGCGGATTATTTTGAGCGCGCTTGTGCACGCGGAGGCCATACTCCTCACCTTTTAGAGGAAGCGCTTTCTTGGCATCAGCGCTTTGAAGATCAAGGCGATATGCGCCAAAAAGAAGTAGCGCTGAGCTAGGCTCTGCGCTATTCCCATCGATTTACCTGTAGTCTGCTTTTCCGGTCATGCTCTTAATGAGCTGACCGGTTTTTTTCTCTGTGTTGCACTGTTTAATTTGCGGCAGCCGTCACCAGAATTTCCACTAATATATCTGTTGAGGCTAAGTTGGACTCGCAAGTAACGCGAGTAGGTAAATGATTAGGATCTACCCACTCTAACCACACCTCGTTCATGGCTGCAAAGTCTCGGTCAATGTTTTTTAACCAAATCTGCGACGTCAGTAAACGCGTCTTATCGACTCCGGCCTGAGCCAGATAAGTATCAATTTGAGCCAACACATCACGTGTTTGCTGTTTCACATCGTCTGTTCTTTCTTTTGGGACAATACCAGACATATAGACCACACCATTATGAATCACAACACGACTAAATAACGGTAAGCCTTCGATACGCTGAATAGTAGACATCTTTTTCCTTTGTTATTGAAAATGTATAAATGAATCCTCAATCAGCAGCATAACAGCAAAGCGCTTTGTTTTTATCTAGGGCATTACCTGGATAAAAAATAGTGCCTGATTGAATGCAACACTTTTTTTCGAATTGATGAGCCGCTTTTATCGTCTCTGTTCATTCTGATCACTACATAGGTTTAAAAGACATCCGTCTGGCCGACTTTAATAAAAAAACTCGCACAGCTTTATGCCGTGCGAGTTTTCCATCGAACTGTAAGACGTAAAACGTATTACATGTTTTCGATCATGACGTTACCGAAGTCGGAGCAAGATACCTGAGTAGCACCTTCCATTAGACGGGCAAAGTCATAAGTCACTTTCTTGGACAGAATGGCTTTTTCCATGCTGCTGATGATCAAATCAGCGGCTTCAGTCCAGCCCATGTGACGTAGCATCATTTCAGCAGACAAGATCAAGGAACCGGGGTTCACGTAGTCTTTGCCAGCGTATTTAGGTGCAGTACCGTGAGTGGCTTCGAACATGGCCACGGAGTCAGACAAGTTAGCACCAGGAGCGATACCAATACCACCAACCTGAGCGGCTAGCGCGTCTGATACGTAGTCACCGTTCAAGTTCAGTGTAGCGATAACATCGTACTCTGCTGGACGTAGCAAGATTTGCTGTAGGAAGGCGTCAGCGATGGAATCCTTAACAGTGATTTCTTTGCCTGTTTTTGGATTCTTGAATTTGCACCATGGGCCGCCATCAATTAGCTCAGCACCGAATTCTGTCATTGCTAATTCGTAAGCCCAGTCACGGAAGCCACCTTCGGTGAACTTCATGATGTTACCTTTGTGAACGATGGTCACAGAGGAGCGGTCATTGTCGATTGCGTACTGAATTGCTTTGCGAACCAAACGCTGTGTACCTTCTTTGGACACCGGTTTTACACCGATACCAGAGGTGTTGGGGAAACGGATTTTGTTTACGCCCAATTCGTTTTGTAGGAAGTCGATCAGTTTTTTAGCATTAGTGGATTCGGCTTCGAACTCAATACCTGCGTAGATGTCTTCGGAGTTTTCACGGAAGATCACCATGTCGGTTTTTTCAGGCTCTTTAACTGGGGAAGGAACGCCAGCAAAGTAACGCACAGGGCGCAAGCAAACGTATAGATCTAACTGCTGACGTAGGGCGACGTTCAAAGAACGAATACCACCACCCACAGGAGTCGTCAAAGGACCTTTGATAGACACAACGTAGTCTTTAACGGCGTCTAGTGTTTCTTCGGGTAGCCAAACATCTGGGCCATAAACCTGTGTGGATTTCTCACCAGCGTAAACTTCCATCCAGTGAATTTTTTTGTCGCCACCGTAGGCTTTTTCTACGGCCGCATCCACGACCTTGATCATGACAGGGGAAATATCCACGCCAGTACCATCACCTTCGATGTAAGGTACGATGGGGTGATTAGGGACATTTAAAGAGAAGTCGGCATTTACCGTGATTTTTTCGCCCTGAGCAGGGACTTTGATATGCTGATAAGACATGGGTGCTCCAGTAGTGTGAACAGGGAAAGATAAAAGCGTGGTGCTTTATCTTAGTCGTTAGTCTTATATAAGAGTGTAGCCTAAAACCAAAAAAAAGACGAAAAAACCACACGGTTTTTAGCTAAAAACCGACTGCCTTGCCTTTAATTGTTCTTACCTGACTCCAGTCAAAGTGGTTCTACAAGACAAAACCCGACCGGAGCTCTACCATTACACTATAGATGTTTTATATAGCGGATGAAATTATGTTTAACCCTTCTCGTGAACAAGTACGGCAATTTTTTATTGAAGCCTGGCACAAATACCGTCACAAGCAGCTCTTAAGCCCGCTGGAAAGTATGGCGGTCAACTTGGTTCAGCAACACCCCGAATACCATCAGCTACTCGAAGACCCAGAGGCCGTAGAGCAGGATTACTCCGTCGAAAAAGGGCAAACCAACCCTTTTCTGCATCTATCTATGCATCTGGCCATCCAAGAGCAACTCTCCATTAATCAGCCTCCAGGTATTAAACCCGCCTATGACCGTCTAGTGGCCACTTTGGATCCTCACGAGGCCACCCATCGTATTATGGAAGCCCTTGGCGAGGTCATTTGGGAAGCGCAACGCCTAAATAAGCCACTGGATAATGAACGTTATATTGAACTCATTCATCGTCACGCCACCACGTAATTTTTTTAAGACTATGACAGATACCACTCGTTTTGATGGCACCGCACAATATGTAGCCACGGATGATTTAAAAATGGCAGTGAATGCTGCCTTAACCCTACAACGCCCCCTACTAATTAAAGGTGAGCCTGGAACCGGTAAAACGTTATTGGCCGAAGAAGTCGCCGCTGCCTTGGGGCGCCCTTTATTACAGTGGCACA
>DUNB01000100.1 GCA_012839585.1 Alcaligenaceae bacterium
AATACTTGGCCACCGACTCGATTTAAGCAGTAGGACTGATGCCGGGACCACCCCATTGCTCCGGAATATTCATGCCCATCACCCCCAGTTCGGCTAAACCGGGCACATGACAAACCGTGGATATTTCTTCCTCATCAACTTTTTGAGCCATAGGCGCCAACTGCTCTTGGGCAAAGCGTGCAATGGCTTGAGCAATTTCTTGATCTTCTGCGGTCACACCTAAACGGGTATTCATGATGTCTTTCCTTTATGTCTCTTTTATTTCTTTATTCGTTATTCGCTATTCGCTGTTAGACAGCTCTCGCCTTTGACTAACCAAACACACCTAACTCACGCAGCTGCGCAATGCGTTGGGCGCTCAGGCCCACGCTGGCGGCAATGAGCTCCGTGTGCTCGCCCAAACCAGGGGCTCTATTCACTTGATTTTCGCCATAAGAAGTAAAGCGCACGGGCTGTGACGGCAGTTTTAAATTCTCTAAACGTGGGTCCTCTACCTCGCGTAAAAATCCGCGTGCTTTGGTTTGCTCCGAGGAAAGCGCTTGGCTCGTATTCCAAATGGGAGCGCAAGGTAAACCGGCTTGTTCTAAAACGGCCAATACCTCTGACACGGTACGTGTGCTGGCCCAGTCTTCAATCCAAGCTCTTAGGGCTGGCTCATTACCACTGCGTAAAGCATCTGAGGCAAAGCGAGCGTCTGTCGCAAACTCAGGCGTTTCCAGCGCATTGGCAAGTTGTGCGAACAATTTATTATTTAAGATCGCCAACACAAAGTGACCGTCTTTAGCCTGATAGGCACCAAAGGGTGCAGATAAAGGATGCCGATTACCCACACGTGGTGCATCTTCGCCCGTGAACAAATAACGGGAGGTGGAGGTGGCGGCAAAAGCCAGCGTGGACTCAAACATCGACACATCCACATGGGTTCCTGTACCAGTGCGCTCTCTACCGTATAAGGCGGCCAATGCACCCCACGAGGCAAATAGACCACTGATCACATCCGACACGGCTTCCCCTACCAAGGTAGGCGGGCCACCCGCATGGCCCGTCGCATTCATCAACCCACTCATGGCTTGAATGACAATGTCATACGCCGGCATATGTGCCGCAGGACCATCTTGGCCGAAACCCGACACACTCACATAAATCAAACGTGGGTTCAAAGCCTTTAAGGTGTCATAGCCAATGCCTAGCTTATTAGCCACCCCTGGGCGGAAGTTCTCCACCACAATATCGGCCTGACTAGCGAGCTCTTGAGCTAATGCCACCGCTTCCGGTTTTTTTAAATCCAGAACCAAGCTTTTTTTATTGCGGTTCATCACAGTAAACAAGGCGCTTTGCTCGTTACGCATGGGGGCGATGGCACGATAATCATCCCCTTGGGGCGGTTCTATTTTTATAATTTCCGCCCCCAAATCCCCTAATAACGCGGTGCAAAAAGGCCCTGATAAAACCCGCGTAAAATCAACCACCTTAACGCCTGCTAATGGCAATGTACTGTTATCCATGATCGTCTCCTAATCCTTTTGCTCGAATGGCAAAAGTGATGTATTGGATTCATGGTAACCACGCACAGGTATAATTAAAAATACTATTAACTGATTGACTGAATCAATAAAAATGATCCCGTTTACCTTACGCCAACTGGAGTACTTTGTAGCGGCCGCTCAGCAAGGCGGTACGGCTCAAGCCGCCCGCGCTTTGAATGTGTCACAGCCTTCGATCTCTCAGGCCATCAGCACCTTGGAATCCCATTGGCAGGTCACCTTGTTTCATCGCATTCATGCCCAAGGCCTACAGCTCACCATCGAAGGCCAACAGCGCTATCAGTTAGCTAGCACGCTTCTGCATCAAGCCCAAGCGCTTTCTGAGCATAACGATACGATTGCCGGTGAACTCCACATCGGCTGCTTAAGCACCTTAGGTCCGTTGTATTTACCCGGTCTATTGCAACGTTTTAAGCGCCAACACCCTCAAGTGCGCGTGCATTTTTTAGAAGGCGATAATGAATCGTTGCTAGCACACGTAGAACGCAATACCTTGCAAATGGCGCTACTTTACGACACCGGCATTTTTAACCAAGTACAACTTCATCCTGTTGCAGAACAGCGTCCCTATGTGCTGGTGGCGGAAAACCATCCCTTAGCGCAACGGGAATCCATCTTTTTAGAGGAAATTGCCTCTGAACCTCTGCTGCTCATTAACCTGCCCCGCAGTCGCGATTATTTATTATCTCTATACCGACATGCTGGGATCTCACCTACCATCTATGCCGAAAGCAGCTCGGTAGAGATGATACGTTCTATGGTTGCCAATGAAATGGGACTTGCCGTACTGGTCACTCGACCCGCTGGCCAACAAAGTTACGATGGCAAAAACCTCATCTACTTAGAAATCGCTGATGCGGTCCCCCCACAACGTATCGTCATGGCTAGCCCAATGCATTTGCCTTTCAACCGTGCAGCGGCGGCATTTTTAGCAAACACTCAAGACTACTTTTCGCAATTAGGCTTGGCCACGTAATACATCCTTTCCCCTCATCGCTACGTATTATCCCTGAGTCAGTGCTTGCGCCGCACAAGCAATTTGTGAGGTAGTATTAACTCATTACCAGTTGTATATACATAAAACCCATAGGAGACGTCCATGGAGACTACCTCGCAGCTCATTCCTGCTGCTCAACTGCGCTCTACCCCTTGGAAAAATGGGGGAGGCAGCACTCGCGAAATCATGGTGTATCCACCAGAGGCTGGATTTGACACCTTTAGCTGGCGCATCAGCCTAGCCGAGGTCGCCCAGCCTGGGGCTTTTTCTACTTTTGACGGTATAGATCGTCATATTGTGCTGACACATGGCAAAAGCATGGTGCTTCATAATCAAACACAACAAAGCGCCCATACTTTAACGCCTTTTGCGCCCTACCCCTTTGTAGGCGAAGATCAAATTGAAGGCATCTTACCTGATGGCCCGACGTTTGATTTCAACCTAATGGTTCGACGCGAACACGGGCATGGCACAGTGCAGTGTTATCAACAAGCACAACAGCATCGTCTTGCCGCAGGTCATTACGTATTCCACTGTGCCACTGGCACCCATCAACTTCGTTTCGATAACCAAGAGATCACTTTACAGGCGGGGGATAGCTTGTACTGGTTTCAGGCACAAGATGGTCTCACTTTATTGAGCGAGCCCCTAACCACGCCTAGCGACCTGGTCGTCGCCCATATTCAGCTACTCACTACATAAAGGGTTTTTCATGTCTTTAACTGTATGGAAGAATCTTCGTCTTGCTCCTACCGCAAATCCCAGCGAAATGATTGCGGACGCTTGTCTAGTCGTTGAGAACGATCGTATTGCGTGGTTAGGTGCGGCTGCCGACCTGCCTAGCAAATACCAACAGCCTGATAAAACCCATGATCTGGGTGGCCGTATTGTGACCCCAGGCCTGGTGGACTGTCACACACACTTGGTTTACGGCAGCAATCGTGCCCGTGAGTTTGCCATGCGCTTAGCTGGCGCCAGCTACACCGAAATCGCTCAGCAAGGTGGCGGCATTGTCTCTACCGTTAACGCCACCCGCACCCTTAGCGAGGATCAGCTCTACGAACAAGCGCTACGCCGTTTAGATGCGTTGATGGCCGAAGGCGTCACGGCGATTGAAATCAAGTCAGGCTATGGCTTAGACCTAGAGACCGAGGCCAAGGCGCTGCGTGTCGCACGTCGATTAGCACAAGCCAGACCGGTCACCATTAGCACCACCTTTTTAGGAGCGCATGCCTTACCGCATGAGTACGCAGGACGTGCCGATGACTATATCGATCTGGTTTGCCAAACCATGATGCCTAAATTGGCTGCTGAAGGTCTGATCGATGCAGTTGACGTGTTCTGTGAACACATTGCCTTTAACCTAGAGCAATCGGAGCGCGTCTTTCAAGCCGCCCATGCGCTAGGGCTTCCCGTCAAAATGCATGCAGAACAAATGTCGAATATGGGGGGATCCGTCTTAGCCTCTAGCTATCGCGCCCTCTCTACCGACCACCTCGAATATTTAGACGAAGCCGGCATCAAAGCCATGAAAGCGGCAGGAACCGTCGCCGTGCTGTTACCTGGCGCCTATTACTTTTTACGCGAAACGCAATTACCCCCAGTCGACTTATTACGTAAACACGGCGTCCCCATCGCAATTTCAACCGACAGCAACCCCGGCACCTCGCCCTGCACCTCCTTATTGCTGATGCTGAATATGGGTAGCACTCTATTTCGCTTATCGGTGCCCGAAGTATTAGCCGGGGTCACCCAACATGCAGCCAAAGCCCTGGGGCACCCCAATGTGACGGGTCAGCTCGCCGTCAATCACAAAGCAGATTTTGTAGCTTGGGATATCGAAGACCTGTCCGAGCTGGTGTACTGGATGGGATTGCCTCGTTGTGCTGTGGTGGTTCGCCATGGCGCCATTAGTATCGACAATAGGAAACCGGAATGAGTTACTCCGTTATTGCCCCCTGGGCACGCGTACAACAAGCGTGGCAAGAGAACGTGCTGTTGCAATGGGACCAGCAAGGCACTCTAGTTAAAGTCGAAAGCAACTATCAGCCAGAGCCTAACTCGTCTATTCCGCGCTTAAGTGGTCCGGTGATTGCCGGCATGCCTAACTTGCACTCGCACGCCTTCCAAAGCGCGATGTCGGGACTGACTGAATACCGAGGTCAAACCCAAGACAGTTTTTGGAGCTGGCGCGACTTGATGTATCGCTTTGCCTCAAAACTTGAGCCGCAGCATATCGAGGCGATTGCGACTTGGCTCTACATTCAAATGTTGAAATCCGGCTATACCTCGGTCTGTGAGTTTCACTACACACACCATCAAGCCTCTGGCCAAGCCTATAGCCCCATTAGCCTACTGGCGCAGGCAGTAATGCAAGCCGCTTCTCATAGCGGCATCGGCATCACCATGCTGCCGGTGTTGTATCAATACAGTGGCTTTGGGGCCCAGCCTCCTCAAGCCGCACAAGGACGCTTTCTGAACGAGCCCGAACAGCTCTTACGCATTTTGCTAGAGCTACAAAAGCAGCACCCTATTTCTGCGCAGCGCGCCTATGGGGTGGCTCCTCATTCTTTACGTGCTGTATCACCAGAAAGCCTAAAGCAAATGGTGGCGTTGATGGATCAACACTTTCCTAACAGCCCCATCCACATCCATATTGCAGAACAAACTGCCGAGGTAGAAGCCTGTGTGGCTTTGCACCAGCAACGACCTGTGGAATGGCTGCTTAATCATATGGAGGTGAACGAACGCTGGTGCTTAGTGCACGCCACGCATCTGACTGAGGCCGAAGTACAACGCGCCGCCGCCAGTCGTTCTGTGGCAGGGCTTTGCTTAACCACGGAGGCCAACTTAGGCGATGGTATTTTCCCCGCTAAGGACTACCTAGCCGCCCAAGGTCGTATTGGTGTGGGATCAGACAGCCATATTGCCGTCGACTGGCGCGCTGAGCTTCGCCTATTAGAGTATGGCCAACGCTTACTACATCGCCAACGCAATGTGTTATGCCAAGCCGATCAGCCCCAGGTCGCAGATTTTCTTTTTGATGCCAGTGTGGCCGGCGGCGCCCAAGCCACAGGTCGACAGGTTAATGGCTTGGCCGTTGGTCAGCAAGCTGACTTTTTAGTGCTGAATGCAGATGATCCCATTCTTGCGGAACACAGTTCAGACACCTGGCTTTCGGCTTTAGTCTTTAGTGAAAGAGCCGGCAGTCAGCCTATTCGTGATGTCTATGTGGCAGGTCAGACGGTGATAACGGATGGCCATCACGCCCAAGAAGACCAAGCCTGGCAGAACTATCGCCAAACGCTACGTCATTTACTACAACACTCCTGAGCCCTATGACTATGGAACACTCCCCTATTTTGCACCAAGGCAACTCGCCTTTACTCATTTCCATTCCCCATCTAGGCACGCACATTCCTGATGAGATCTTGGCTACGATGACACCGGTAGCTCAGCGCGTGGATGACACCGATTGGCATTTGGATCGTCTGTATGACTTTGCCTCAGAACTGAATGCCTCCGTGTTGATGCCCACCCTATCTCGTTATGTGATTGATTTAAATCGACCACCTAACGACCAAAATCTCTACCCAGGGCAAAATACCACCGGTCTTTTACCTGTGGACACCTTTGCCGAAGAACCACTTTACAAAGCGGGTCAACTGCCCTCCGACGAGGAAAAAACACGTCGTCGCCAACTTTACTGGGAGCCCTACCATCACGCCCTACAACAAGAAATAGAGCGCATTAAAGCCCTTCACGGTTATGTGTTGCTCTGGGAGGCGCATTCTATACGCGCGTATATTTCTCGCTTATTTGAAGGGCGCCTGCCTGACTTTAACTTTGGTTCAGCCAGTGATCAGAGCGCCTTAGCCGGTCTGGCCGATGAGCTCGCTCAATTAGTCACCTCACAAAGCTCATACAGTGCCGTGGCTAACGGTCGCTTCAAAGGTGGCTATATCACCCGAGAGTACGGCAAACCAGATCAACACGTGCATGCCATTCAACTGGAACTGGCCCAGCTCAGCTATATGGATGAAACACCGCCTTACGCTTACGACCCAGAGCGCGCGGCTCAGCTCGCCCCTGTGATTAAAGCCTGCTTAACGTTGGCTCTAGAACGTTTAGCTCAACACTACGCGTCGTAGTCGCGTAGTGCTCTAGCCTAATCGATTGAAACGGCCCCATGAGGCTGGATAGTTCTAGCCTGCCCCAACAAGACTGGAAGGTGTCTAACTTCTTGAGGACGATCATTCCTCTCATGGGGCTTTTTAATGACGGCACGAAGTAGAGCCAGCCCTCGCCTCGTCCTCCGTCTCTGCATAAAAAAGGTCGCGTTAGTTAGGATGTCCCAACCAACGCGACCCATTAGTCGCCCTCTAAGCGGATGCCGTCTTAGGCGAACACGTCGCCAACCACATCAACCAGACGGTTACTGACGACCAACTCGTTCAGCGCATTAATATCTAGCGCTAAATAACGATCTTCGTCATAAAACGGTACAGACTCTCGGATTAGTTCATGCACCCTTGTCAACGCCGCAGAGGTTTTGATCGGCGCATGGAAGTCTACCCCTTGGGCAGCACACAGGAGCTCAATCGCCACAATCTGCGAGGTGTTTTGAGCCATGTCCTCTAAACGTCTACCCGCAAAGGTGGCCATACTGACGTGATCCTCTTGGTTAGCAGAGGTAGGTAAGCTATCCACACTCGCAGGATGTGCGTAGGTTTTGTTTTCTGAAGCCAACGCTGCAGCAGTAACGTGTGCAATCATAAAGCCCGAGTTCAGACCGGCGGAAGGCACCAGGAATGGAGGTAGACCTGAAATGCTCGCGTCAATCAATAAAGCCACACGACGCTCAGACAACGCACCGATTTCCGAAATGGCTAAAGCCAAGATGTCAGCAGCAAAAGCCACTGGTTCTGCGTGGAAGTTACCACCAGAGATCACCTGATCCGGTTCGCCGGCCTCACCTTCGAATACCAGCGGATTATCCGTCACCGCATTCGCTTCGATCAGTAAGGTCGTACTGGCCTGCTGTAGCAAGTCATAAATCGCACCCATCACCTGCGGCTGACAACGCAAGCTGTAAGGATCTTGGACCTTGTTATCGTTTTCTACGTGGGATTCACGAATAGCACTGCCTGCTAAGAGGTCTCGGTAGAGTTTCGCTGCATAAATCTGCCCTGGTTGACCACGGATCAAATGCACACGCTCGTCAAAGGGTAGATCGCTGCCTTTGGCTGCATCCACACTTAGGGCTCCCGCCAACACAGCATTTTTAAATAGACGTTCAGCTCTGAATAAACCGTGTAAAGCCAAGGCGGTAGACACCTGCGTGCCGTTAATTAAGGCCAAGCCCTCTTTAGCTGCTAAAACGATAGGTGTAATCCCCGCTTTTTGCATGGCCTGCTCTGAGCTCATGAGCTCGCCTTGATAATAAGCCTGGCCTTCGCCAATCAAGGTCAGTGTCATGTGCGACAAAGGCGCTAAGTCACCCGACGCACCCACAGAGCCCTTAGCGGGAATAAAAGGAATCACATCCGCATTTACCATATCGAGCAGGGTCTGCACGACGTTAGGACGGATGCCGGAATAACCTCTGGCCAAGCTGCCTACTTTGAGCACCATAATTAAACGCACAATAGCGGCGCTTAAGGCTTCGCCCACCCCTACCGAATGCGACAGAATGAGGTTTTTTTGTAACTGTTCAAGATCTTCGTCTGGAATACGTTGCTGTGCTAATTTACCAAAGCCCGTATTAATCCCATAGGCGGGATCCCCTTTGGCAATGATTTTTTGCACAATGGCGGAAGAGGCCTCCATCGCAGCTACGGCACTTTCGGGCAGAGCTAAATGGGGAGTTTCACTCCAAATATTTCGAATTTCGCCCAGGGTCATTTTTCCTGGCTGAATGACAAGCGTTTTTTTCATCATTGTTGCTCGCTACTATTTAATCATGGGCAGTTTTAAGCCAAATTCTTTGGCGGTCTTGATGGCAAGTTCATAGCCTGCATCCGCATGGCGCATCACACCGGTACCGCAGTCATTCACGAGTACGCGGGCTAAGCGTGCATCCGCGGCCTCAGAACCGTCTGCCACAATCACCAAACCAGAGTGCTGACTGTAACCCATGCCTACGCCACCACCATGGTGTAAGGACACCCAGCTGGCACCAGAAGCAGTATTGAGCAACGCGTTAAGCAACGGCCAATCGGAGACAGCATCAGTACCATCACGCATGGCTTCGGTTTCGCGGTTAGGGCTGGCTACAGAGCCGGTATCCAAGTGATCTCGACCAATGACAATAGGGGCTTTCAATTCGCCATTACGGACCATTTCGTTAAAGGCTAAACCGGCCAAATGACGCTCACCCAAACCTAACCAGCAAATGCGGGAAGGTAGGCCTTGGAAGGCAATACGCTCTTTGGCCATATCCAACCAGCGATGTACGTGGTGATTATCTGGGAAGAGCTCTTTGATTTTTTGATCGGTTTTGTAGATGTCTTCTGGATCACCCGACAAGGCCACCCAACGGAACGGCCCTTTACCTTCGCAGAATAGGGGGCGAATGTAAGCGGGCACAAAACCAGGAAAATCAAAAGCATTTTCAACGCCATTATCTAACGCCACCTGACGGATGTTGTTACCGTAATCCACCACCGGCACACCCATGGACTGGAAGTCCAACATGGCTTGTACATGTTTCACGCAAGATTGTGCGGCCTCATGTTGTAGACGTTCATGCTGGCTTGCATCAGCTTGAGCTGCTTTCCACTGTTCTACGGTCCAACCAGATGGCAAGTAACCGTTAATCAAGTCATGCGCAGAGGTTTGGTCTGTAACCAAGTCTGGACGTAGGCCACCGGCTTTAGCACGACGTACTAGTTCAGGGAAAATATCAGCCGCGTTACCGAGTAAGCCAATAGAGATGGCTTCTTTACGATCGGTGTGCTCACGAATCAATTCCAAGGCATGATCCAAATCACGCGCTTGCTTGTCCAAATAACGCGTACGCAGACGGAAATCAATGCTGCTTTGTTGACATTCAATGTTAAGAGATACGGCGCCGGCAAAGGTCGCTGCCAAAGGCTGAGCCCCACCCATGCCACCTAAACCTGCGGTAAGGATCCAGCGACCCTCTAGGCTACCTTCGTAATGCTGGCGTCCGGCCTCAGCAAAGGTTTCATAGGTGCCTTGCACAATGCCTTGGGTGCCAATGTAGATCCAGCTACCGGCAGTCATCTGACCATACATAAAGAGGCCGGCACGATCTAACTCGTGAAAGTGATCCCAATTGGCCCATTTAGGCACTAGATTAGAGTTCGCTAACAACACGCGCGGTGCATCGGCATGCGTACGGAAAACACCAACGGGTTTTCCAGACTGAATCAGTAGCGTTTCATCCTCTTCGAGTTCACGCAGAGACTCAAGAATTTGGTCATAACACTCCCAATTACGAGCCGCACGCCCAATCCCGCCATACACCACTAAATGCTTTGGATTCTCGGCAACATTCGGATCCAAGTTATTTTGAATCATGCGATAGGCAGCTTCGCTAATCCAGTTTTTACAACTTAGCTCTGAACCTGTTGGGGCATGAATAACACGACTCTCATCAAAACGAGGATCCTGACTGGATGCACTATCGTTCTGTTTCAGCATGGCGATCTCCTCCATCTCGGTATTTCTTATAAGGCTTAAGGTTAAAAAAGCACATCGGTATGGGCAATTCGCACCAAATCACCGACAAACATACAAATTTCTTGTAAGCTCATGGTTAATGTATAGGCATTTATACAAATTGTCTATACATATTATGGAGCTCTCTTATTTTCCTTTTTAAG